>JANWVL010000060.1 GCA_025056655.1 Candidatus Methylacidiphilales bacterium | reverse complement strand
GGAGGATGATTTCGTAAAGGCAGAATTTCCTAAAAAATCAAGCGGTATGCAAGGCGGTGACTATCTGGGTCTCAAGAGGGGCTGGTTTCATCTTGTCCTTAATCAATTGTAGATAGGTTCATAGATTTATGAGAAATAATACAAAGATAATATACATAGTGTGGGTGATGATGTTAATGAGGACGGGCGCGGTGTTGGGAGCACCTCCGGAGAGTGTGCGGAATTATTCGGCTGGTGTCTTTGAGGTGCTTCACCCTCAGGGCAAGGTGGGGGTAGAGTATCTGTATGATGGAGGTGGGTATGGGAACGGAGAGATGGGGATTTTTCGGTTGGATAATTGGCCTGTGACGGGTGAGGTGGCGTCACCGGGGTCGGTGGCTTGGATTCAAGAGGCGGCTCGGCGATGTTTGCAGAATAATGCTAATGATGGGTATGTGGTGCTGAGGGACGCGCTGGATGCGGCTAGACATGTGGGGGCACTCCCTTATGAGGGCAATCATTCTGCAGGGACATACCAAGGGATGCAGTATTATACCTTGGCCGCCGGAGCCACTTTTGGCGTGATGTTGGTGCCCAATGATACGATACAAAATGTGTATAATAATCCTACGAGCACGGGTGCGGCGCGGCCTCTTTTTAGCTTGGCTACAGACAGGCCAGGGGATGGATTCAATTTTGGGCAGATGAGTGCGCTTAAATTTCCGGGTTACGGTTTTGCGTTTGAGGATGTGAATGTGGAGGAGGGATCGGATTTTGATTGTAATGATGTGGTCGTTCTTTTCACCGGTGCACGGGCTGAGGCGCCGCTTATTGATGATGTGATCAATCCGTCGAAGGAATGGCGGAATACAGCTATTGGACAGGCTATTTTGGGGACGGTGGAGGATTTTATGCATGGAATAGGGCTTACTTATAAAAGTGATGAGAAGGAATATGTCGCGTGGCTTAAGATCGCTCCAGCGCTCAATCAGCAAGTGCGGCTTTTTTGGCCGGGGAAGAGCTATATGAACTATACGCTGGAAAAGAAGATGAATTTATCGGTGGATCCTTGGTCGGATTTATTGGGTGCGGTGAATATGAGTGGCGTGGATGGCGAGATGGAGAAATTCGATAGTCATAGCGGTGAGGCGCGGAAGTTTTATCGATTAAAGGCATGGGAGAGGGATACGGATGGGGATGGGATTTCGGACGAGCGGGAGAAGTGGTTGGGCAGTGATCCGAATAGCTGGGATAGCGATGGCGATGGGGTGAGTGATTTGGATGAGTTTTTATCGGTGCCGCCTACGGATTGGCGGGATTATTACAATGGGGAATTGCCACAAGTGCGCATTGTTTCAGGCAATCATCAGGTGGCGTTGCCGAATAGTAATTTGAGCCAACCGGTGGTGCTGGAGGTGAGGGATAAGAATAACGTTTTGTTACCCAACGCACCGATTGAATTTACGACGGAGCTTGGCGTGGCAGGGGTGTATAATGGGACGAATTATATTTCACCGCTTGTTTTGCGCAGCAATGCCAGCGGGCAAATTTCGGCTAAAGTGCGGACGGAGAATACAGTGGGGAAGGCTTTGATCGCGGCTACAGCATGGAGTAACGGGAGGTCTGTATCGCAGTGGATTCATATCATCATTCCTCAATCCACGAGTGTGGATAACGACGCAGATGGGATGCCGGATGCGTGGGAGATAGCGCATGGGTTAAATCCTGGGGTGAATGATGCAGGAGGAGATTTTGACAGCGACGGGGTGCCGAATTGGATGGATATCAGGCCGAATCAAGGTGGGGTAGGGAATGGCGTCTTCATGGTGACGATTGTGCAACCGGCGATGGGGAGCACGGTGCCATGAGAGTGTTTAATGGAAACAACGAGAGCCATCTCCTCGCAGATCAGGGAAGGCTCGGATGCTGTCCCTCCTGTGTGAGCCGATCCGATAAACCGAGAAAAATTAATATGTATCAAACTATGAAAAAACAAGCCAATGACCATGTATTCATCATCTGTGCAATCGCAATCTCTTTTTTTGCGGGGGAACGGTAAGTGGATGGGGAGCAAGTGCGGCCGTCGCGTATCGGCCTGCGGTTGGCAGCGTGGCGGATGCCTCATTTTTGAAGCCGATCGATGGACAGCGTGGGGTCGGTGTGATGGCTGTTGGGACGCCGAGTGGAACGGCAGCTCCGTGGTATTACCGGATACAAAAAGAGATGCGTTACCATTTACGGGCTGGGGCGCCGTATGATTATCCAAGCGATGCTGGAAACAGTCTAGGAAATCAGTTTCAAAATATGATGGCTGTCTATGGATATTCTGATGAAAATAGCTCACCGTTGTTCATCGGACAGGTTTACCGTTGGGTGTTTTATAGCGGAACTTGGGGCGCGGATACGCAGCTAAGGATTTTAGTTTATCAAAGGACGGCTTTTAATAATGGAGCTGTAAACGTAGCTCCGGTGCAGACGATCACCATTCCTCTGCCTAAGCCGGGGACTCCAGCGTGGGAGGCGTATCTTCAAAACGGGTTTCGTCAAGAGACCACGGCGCATGGGTTGACGACGGTGCTGCGATTGCAAAACATCGGCGGGCAAGCGCAGCGTTGGGGCACTAAATATAATCCGGTTTTTCTCCTAGAACATAAAGCGGATGCGGCGGCGGAGAATTATTATTACGTGATCGAATACAACGGCTACGGCGGTGCCGATGAAAATAATCTCAAGCCGATGGTCGTTACGAATCCAGCAGATCCGAACAATTCCAAAGCTTACAATCGGCTCTATGCCATGGAATTTCGCACGCGCGACCCCTGGATCACCGATCAAATTAATCTGCCGCAGTTTTGGGGTGAACCGTTGCCATCAGCTTATGCGGGGAAGAATCCACAAGAGTTACTCACGGCTTCAGGCTCAATCAATCCCACAGGCTACAGCACACCGAGCGCGGCACAGATCACTCAATATCTTCAAATCAATAACACACCGGAGTTGCGCCAGCATCCTACGCTCGATCAATTGGTGACGGACATGGGTAATAACCCGATTGCTCTGGCAAACTTTGTGCATAATGAAATTGAACTCACCGATGCCATCAGCCACAACACCGGCGGCAATACCAATCATCCCTCAATCAACTGCGGCGGCATGAATCGCGGTGCCTATGCCACCTATATGGAAGGTCAAGGCTCCCCAGCAGAGCAATGTGCGCTTCTAGTCTATCTTCTACGCAAAGCCAATGTGCCGGCGATTTATTCCTTCCCTGTCGGTAACGGCCTGAAGATGCTCGATGCGCGGATGAGTCTCCTTTTGCAAACCCAGATCAAAGGATTTCTCACCTACTATCCCCTGCATGAAGACCCAGCAGTGCCGACCATGATTCCGGTGAACTACCCCTTCGTCTCCGCATGGATTGCGGCGGAAAATCGTTGGGTGCATCTTTTCCCTTGGATTAAAGATCTACAAATCAAGGAGGGCTACGATTACAACAACTATCTGCCAGCCGCCTATCGCGGTTCGCAAAATTGGATCCGTAAGTATTTTCAAAACGACCCAAGCATTATGGACGCCTCCACAATAGCGGCCCACGGCGGTAACGACACGCCGCTAGTCCTTCTGCCTGCTTTCATCAAAAAACATCTACCCAATGACGTAAGCTGGGAAAAAATCGGCTGGAAGACGGTATATCGAAAGAATCTATATGCCACATGGGATGATTTTCCCAAGCCGCTAGCACTCACCGGCGCGCCTGCGCAATTCGTCTCGCTTAAGGATCGCACGCAAATTATCAGCGGCGTGACGGAGACGATGTTCGACCGCATTAAAATCGAAGTCTTCAGCCAAGAAAACCCAGCAAAAAAGGTGGAGACCGGCTGGTTACGTGCTATGGATTTGCATAATCGCCGTTTGATCGTGCGCCATGAAAAGACTGGAGCCAACGCTCATACCGTTTATCTCACACTCGCTGAGTTTCATTCTGGCATCACCGGAGAAATGGCCTTTGCCAATGATCCGGACCTGCTTAAAAAACAAGTTCTCAGCTATCCCATTAATGCCAGCGACCAGCATACCAAAATTAAAGTGACCTATCAGCGCCACCGGCTTTCTGGCCTGACGGATGGAACGCACCCGAGTTTAGACAATAACTTTCTTGATGTTTATAGTCGTTACGAAGTCACCAATGAACTGGCTCCTTTGGCCAAGGGTGATTTTGCCGCGATTTGTTTTAATTTTGGCCGCGCTACGCCCAGGATGCTGCGCGTCCATGCGGATGCCACGTGGAAAATCGAGCAGCTTTTAGATGCCAACCCGAACGCCTCTTACGACACAGAAATAGCTCGAGGTGCCCCTACCTATCTTTTAGGAATGAGCTACTACGAGCAAGTGGATAAAGAGCGATGTATGGTGGAATCGCTCACCGGCGCGCGCTTCACATCCTTTTTTGGCTACGGATTATCCAAATTGCGAGCTTATCGGGACGCCAGCGGCAATTTGCCCAATAACGGGGATATCAATCTCCAGCAGCCCAGTGTGGATATGAGCTTTTACCTCCTTACATCGATCGGGAATAATACATTTAAGAATGACTCCGGCAACGTATCCACTGTGACCAATAATGAAGTCCTACCCCTCTTGATCACCGGCATCTCGGCGCAGGAACACCAGATTCTTCGCTCCTTTTATGATGATCCCGATCCCCTTTCCACCGTGCGCATGCTACAGAAGGCCGCTTCTCCCGGAATGCTTACCTTGACCAAACAAAATTATGCAGCCGCCGGCGAAGTATCCTATACCTTTGGTGCCCATACCCAAAAACTCAAAAACTGGGATACCTCTATCTGGACAAGTATAACGAATGCCTTCAATCCATCCACTGCGGATAATGATAATACCGTGGTTTACATCCCCCCACGCCCTACAAAAAATGCCGACAATAGCTACCGAGGCATGGGAGCCATGATCTTGTCACCGAATGCTGGTGCAGCACTGATCAGCGGAAATTTAACGTCATGGAATGGCGGCTACGGTGGGCTTTGGTCCACGCCACGTTACGAGCCGAGTAATTATCTGAATTTTAACTTGAATTATAAGAACAACAGCTACTCCATGGCTTACACGCCGCCGCCATCTTCAAGCAATTATCAGCTCTTTCCCACCAACTATTCCGTCAGTCAATCCCTCTCATTCTACAACCAGATCACCACGCCCTCCACAAACTACTTCACCCCCACCCCCACCAAATTACTATCTTACAACTCAGTTAGCAGCTATCTTGCCCCGTCATTTCCTCCTGTCCCCACAAGTATTGACCTATGGAATAGCGACACCTTCTCCACCAATCGCGGTAGTATTTACAAACCCAATTGGAATGCCGGTGCGACCTTCATCGCCGACCCCGTCAACGTCGTCACCGGAGAGTTCTACATAGACGTCACCGACCTCACCCTCCCTGGACCCATGCCCCTACAAATCCGCCGCAACTACTCCAGCTTTCAACTCCTCCCCACCGAATTCGGCTACGGCTGGAAACCTGCCTTCATCCCCTATCTCACCATTAAAGAAGGAAACGACCTGATCTACGCCGCCGAGTTGGATGGCTCCGTCATCGCCTACCGCCAGCAATCCGACCCCAATCTCTACAAACCCGAGCCCGCCGATAATCCCACACTCAATAACGTTCACGGCGATATCCTCGGATCCATTGGCAATATGTTTAACGCCAAGCTCGTTAAATCCACCTCCGGCAGCGATACCTTCTACACTCTTACAGCACCCGATGGTAGCAAACGCACCTTCAAAGTCCGCTCCTTCCCCGTCGCTGGCAATCCTGCTCTCCATCGCACTCGCCCCTACCTCGAAAAATGGGAAGACCACGCCGGTAACCGTTACACCTTTCACTTCGTCGACACCACTTACGATCCTCAAGCCGCTTCCCGCCCAGACTACGGCCTCCTCCGCCGCATCGAATCGAGCAACGGCAACTTCATCGGCTTCTACTACGATCCTCTCGGGCGCGTCATCGAAGCCTACACCGGCGACGGCCGCCGCGTTCACTACAGATATGATAAACACGGCGACCTCATCGCTGTCACCCGCCCTGACGGCTCCACCTACACTTACGAATACAAGAACGAATCAACCATCGTCAACGGCTCCCCCCAATACACCTCCACCCACCTCATCTCCAGAGAAATTCTCCCTGAAGGCCGCATCATCGAAAATACCTATGATAACGATCGCCGCGTGACGCTTCAAAAATCAAACGGCGGCGCCAACTGGAACATCATCACGGCCTCCACCTTTGATTACTCCGTTCCCAACCAAACCAAAGTCACCGACGCCCTCGGCCGCCACACTGTCTTCCATTACAATTCCCAAAAACTCATCACCAAAATCGTCCAGCCTTCTCCCTTCCTTTATGAAACCATTCAAGAATGGTATCTCCCAGGAGACAACTCCCCCGGCGCTTACCCACGCAGCCTCAAAAAAACCATCGATCCCCGCGGCCTCATCACCGAATACAAATACGACGCCAATGGTAATTTAACCGAAACTAAAATCACCGGCGACCTAAAAGGCGACGGAGTGATCACCACCGCTACCACCACCGCCACCTACAACTCCAAAAATCTTCCCGAGACGATCCTCGATCCATCCGGCATTACCACCAAACTCTACTACGAAGATCCCGCCGCTCCTTATAGCCTTACAAAATCTGAAAAACTCTCCGGCACCACCCTCATCACCCGCACTAAATACGAATACACCTCCACAGGAGGCTCCACACCCCCATTTGCCAAAGGCCTTCGTTTCAAAGAAATTCGCGCCCAAGGCACATCCGACGAAGCGCTCACCCAATGGACATTCGACACCCGCGGCTACCCCACCTCCCGCACCCGCTATACCGGCACCGCCGATCCCAATATCGTCACCACCTTCAAATACAACGACCGCGGTGAGCTGATCCGCGAGACCGATGCCCTCAACCGCTCCATCGCCTACGCCTACGACCCTATGGGACGCCGCACCTGGACCGAATACCGCAACGAATCCGGATCCCTCATCGGCTGGCACTACGATTACTACAACCACGCCGGCGAGATCACTTGGAGCGATGGCCCCCGTTACCAGACTGCCGAAAACCCTGCTGAAGACTACGTCTGGAATCACTACGATGGCTCCGGCCGTCTGCGCCAAAAAATCCAATGGCTATCCGAGCCGCTCGACAATGGCAGCGGCATGTTCATGCCAGCCTCCCCCAAAAATCTCGCCACCACCTTCTACGATTACAATAACGCAGGCCACCTCACACAGATTCGTTCCCCACGGGGTCATGTCGTCACGCTCTTCCCTGATGAACTCGGCCGACCCGTCTGGCGCAAGCAATTCTCCGGTGAAGCCTCCGGCACACCCCTCGCCACGGAATTCTTTGAATACGAACCCGGCGGCCTCGTTAAAAAACACACTTCCTTCATCGGCGCCATCACAGAAAATTTCTACACCTCCACAGGAAAACTTAAAAAACAAATCCTCCCCACCGGTCAAATTCTCGAATGGCGCTACTACGCCGATGGTCGCCTCCATAAAGAAATCCTCGCCAACGGCACCTTCCGCGAGACCGTCTACAACGACGCCGCCCGCACCATCACCACCACCCTCCGTAAAGCCGATAACACCGTCCTAGCCACTCATATCCAAACTTACGATCGCCGCGGAAACCTCATCACCGAAGTCGGCCTCGAAGCCGATAAATGGCAGACCACCTACGATGACCTCGACCGCCCCAAAGTCCGCACCGGCCCTGCCGCCACAGTCTTCTCTGCCCAACAAAAAATAACAACGACGTATGATAACTGCGGAAAAATCACCACCGTCACCAACGCCCTTAACGAAAAAACCATCACCACCCGCGACATCCTCGGTCGCATCGAATCCATCGAGATCAAAAACGCCAGCAACGCCCTAGTCCGTAAGACCGCCTACGAATATAGTCCCGATCACCACGCCGTGACGGAGCTGGAAGGAACCGGGCCCAATCAAATCAAGACCAAGACGTGGACCAATACCTACGGTCTCCCCTGCATCGTAAAATCTGGCTTTGGCACGCCTCATGTTGCCACGACACTTTTTAACTACGACGCCGAAGGCCATAAAACGTTCCACCGAGATCCGAGCGGAAGAAATACCCTATGGACCTATGATGCCTTCGGTCGGCTAGCTACAGAACGGCTCTATGATGGAGCCACAACGACCTTTATCCACGACGCCATCGGCCAACTCAAAGAGCGGCAGCTCCCGCCTGCCAATAATAACGGCATCCAACTCGTCCACTACAAAAACTACTACGCCAACGGCCTCCTGAAAGAAGAATACCTCAAAGAGCTCGTCTATAACCAAATCACCCGCAAAAACACCTACTTCTACTACACTAGCGGACCGCAGATCGGCCTGCTGCAAAAACGGGTGGAAGAGCGAGGCGGCAACGGTGGAGGTAACATCACCCACACTTACACCTACGACGACTTCTCTCGCGTAAAGCAAATCACCACCAACGCTAGCGCGCAAAAGCATCAATCCACCACCCAATTCACCTACGACCGACGCGGCTTGCTTTTGGACGCCAAACAAAGCAGCACGAATCACGCCGCCGGTCCACCCACACAAGTAAAGCGGACGTGGGACGCCTACGGACAACTGCGCAGCGAAGAGATCACAATTGCCGGCGCCCTGCACAGTCGAGTCTCGCAAAATTACGATGCCGCTGGGCGACGCACTTCGCTCTCCATCACCCCATCAGCCTTCAGCAGTCCCCAATACGAATACACTTACCGCGCCGATGGATTATTAACGAAGACCCGCACGCGGATGCCGAATGTAGCAGATTATAATTTCAACTACGACGATGCCGGGATGCTTGTGAATCGGGTGAATAGTTTCCGCACGCAGACGATCACAGCACGCAATGGGCGCGGACAGATTACTCAACAAAATACCACGGTAAATGCGGCCACTGTTCTTGCGGAGGGGATCGGGTATCATGCCGATGGCCGACAATCGAGCTACACAGCCACGCGAAGCGGCGCGGGCTCATGGAATGAGACGCGGAGCTATAGCTACACACTAGGACGAGGTTGGCTCTCCAGTGAGAGTTACGCACCGGCCCATGCCCAAACGGCCAGCGTGGCCAATACGTATGACTTTGGCGGATCATGGCTAGGCATGCTCACCAAGCGCGTGCAGAGCGGGAGTGGAGCAGGCACGATCATGGATCTGACGTCTTCACAAGTCTTTTGGCGAGCCGCTGTGACGGCACATCCAGCCTACCTTGCTCCGATTCTACTGACTGGCACGGCGAAAGGCGCGGCGGTAGTGCGAGCGTTTATAGACGGCGCCGAGGTGCATGGGATCACGCATCCGGGGCCAGCGGACAACGTCGGCGCGTGGAGTGGCACGGCGTTGCTCAGCCCCGGGCCGCACACGCTCAGGGTGCAAGGCGTGATGCCTACGGGGAAGACCGCGGAGGCGCAGAGTAGTTTTAATGTTAACGGGAGCAATCAGACACGGGAATGGGTTTATGACGAAGCCGGAAATGTCGTGCAAATCTATAATCAAGCCCCTCCCCACTATCCGTATGATCTAAATGAATACGATGCCCAAGGGCGCATCTATTACCGATGGGTGCGAGAAGCTGACGGGAAAGGGACGGACGAACGTTTCATCTACGATGCGCTGGGCAGACGCATCAAGACAGAGGGGTGGACGATCCAGAATTACGC
>JANWVL010000059.1 GCA_025056655.1 Candidatus Methylacidiphilales bacterium | reverse complement strand
CATACCTTCAAGCAAGCGCATCCGGGTTATCAGAGCTGCCCGCGGGATGAAGTAAGTATTTGGATTTATGTACTACCTACAATTATTTATAAAATTCTCTCTAAATGCAATCACAAGTAGCTAACTATGTAAAGTGCATTGCTGAGCGTACTCTCATTTCTATCACACTGCACATAATGTATTGTTAACTATATTTGTTTGATTGATAAATAACTTGCATTGGCCTAGATTAAAAACTATTTTCTAGAAAATATTTGAAAAGTAGTTTACTTTAAAAACAATGTGGTTTACTTCACGCGCTAAACTAAAAACATCTCGTCGTTTATTGCAGAAGTAAACTTACTAAGAGATATTATCAATTCTGATATTGATGGATGATCGGGTGAATTCGTCGTTATTGTTTTCAGCATTTTATGTATAATATTACCTTGGCCTAATTCATTCAATATATTCATTATCACTTTAATATGATCATCTTGGCGTGTACTTTCTATTACCTCCAATGCCGGTTGAATAATATTTTCCAGGGGTATAAATTTGAGAATATCCTTATCTTCAACCTCGAAATCTTTAGCTAAGATATCTGCATTTTGGTATAAAAATTTAAAAGCAGAGGGGCTTCCACTTGATAAAACAATGTGCTTGATTTTGTTTGATAAATTGTATTCAACAACCATATGCTTTAGAAGATGTTCAACAGTCTGGTTGTTTTTTTCTATCATTGTATAAACACACAACATCAAAATATTATGATTTATTGATGTGATTTTACCTCTGTTTCTTATCAAATATTCTGCTGCTTTATCTGGAGATATATCTATTGCTATCCTGAGGAAATCATCAAATTTATATTCATTCAGTATACTATCTAATATTTTCTCAATTATATCCCATCTCTTTTTCAATTTGGCGTAATTTAATAATAACGCCTCTATATTATCACGCTTTTTATTATCACGCTTTTTATTATCAGGCTTTTTATAGGTGAATCGGTCAAAGGCTTTGATCATCTTAATCAAATTATCTTCGCTAATTAATTTAGCTACAAAGTCGGGATATTGATAGTTAAAAACCTTCACGGAGCCTGTTTTGATAAAATTTTGAATGGTTTTGTTAATTAAACCTTCATCCATGCTATGAATAGCGGCATCTAGGATGTTTATATTAATGCGCTTATATGGAGAATCTGTCCATTTGTGCAATTTATTAATACACTCTTTAGACCCTATCTTTCCGATAGCTATTATTATATTATTATCAAGCATAGGCTGATTAGATATTAGTTGATATAGTCTTTCACAGCGATTATTTAGCAAAAACTCGAACATTTCTTTGCTATAATATTTACCTCGTAATATGACACCATTCGATGCATCGAGCTGACGTAGACGATAAATAATGTTACTCAGGGCGAGTATCAAAGTGCTTTCATCTTTATAATCATGCCAGTTCCGCTCTAATACATCGA
>JANWVL010000058.1 GCA_025056655.1 Candidatus Methylacidiphilales bacterium | reverse complement strand
CGGGCGCCGTGGGGGGCGGGCGGGCGGGGGGGGGGCACGGGCTGGGGCCGGGCGGGGCAGCGGGGGGCAGGTGCGGCGACGCGGCAGGGCCCCCCGACGAGGGGGGCCTGGATGAAAATTTCAGTGCCTTTAGAGGTTTCAGTGTTTTTAATGAGGTCGTTGATGTGGCGGTAGATGATATTATCGGGGTCGTCGGGGAGGGAGAAGTCGTTTGGGGCTTTGTGGCTGGGGTTGATGACGCGGAGGTAGGAGTAGAAGAGATCGCTTTGGGAGGTGTTGATTGGGATGGGAGGGGAGGTGATGTGGCGGCCGGTGGAGGAGGACTTGAGGTGGAGGGTGACGGTGTGGGGTGAGGCGGAGTGGTTGTGGGTGATCTTTTGGATGGTGAAGGTTTCGGTGTGTGGGTCTTGGGATGGGGAGTGGTTGGGGGAGGGGGAGGAGTTGGGGGATGGGGATGAGGCGAGGAGGGATGAGGGGAGGGTGAAGGATGGGTTGTGGAGATTGGCTTCGAGGGAACGGATGGCTTCGAGGACGATGGTGAGGGGCTGTGCGTAGTCGAATGCGACGAGGGCGATGCGGAGGGGGAGTGCGTCCCAGACGCGGGCGAAGGTTTGTTGCCATTTTGTGTAGGCGGCTTGGATGCATTGGTGGGCGTTTTCGAGGGGGAGGAGGATGCGGAAGCGGTGCGGGGAGAGGTCGAGTGGGATGATGGGGACGTAGGTGGCGAGGTGGGAGAGGGTTTGGGTGGGGGTTGAGGCGGCGCTGAAGGTGAGGAGGATGGGGGTAGTGGAGTTGTCTTCGGGGGTGAGGGGGATGGGTTTGTGGAGGAGCTTGGGTTGTGGGTCGTTTGGGCCGAGGTGGGCGAGGTTGGAGGTGGTGAGGAAGGATTTTTGTTCGGGGAGGTAGAGGAGGCTGATGGGGGCGCCGTTGAGATTGCCGCGGAGGAGGTGTTGGTCGGGGCGAAGGGATGGGGTGGAGGTGGGGGTGAGGAGGAGGCGTTGGGTGCGGTGTTGGGGAAGGGTTTTGGGGATTTCTTGGCGGAGGTGGTTGAGGAGGTCGATGAAGAAGTCTTCGGCTTCACGCCAGAATCGGTAGATGCGGCCTGGGGAGGGGAGTTTGGAGAGGAGTGGGTGGAGGATCCATTTGGCGCGTTGGGTGATGTTGAGTCGGTCGTAGGAGGGGGCTTGGGAGCGGTCTTCGACAATTAGTCGGAAGAAATCGGGGATGCTTTGGCAGTGGCGATATGCGTTGCTGAGGAATTTGAGAAGGGGCTCATTTTTATTGAAAGGGTTTTCTGGCGGTTGGTGGTCGGGTGGGATGAGGCGTTGGATGTAACGGACAAAAGTTTCGTAGGAGATGGTAGAGGAGTCGGGGGTTTGATGGGGAGCTGAGGGATTTTGGGTTGAGGTTGGTTGGGTGGTGGGATTTGTTTTTTGGAGGGAGGTGAGGGTGGAGTAGGCTTGGTTTAGGCTGGGGTCATTGCGCAAACGTTCATTTAAAATGGAGATAGGGAGGGAGCGGAGGCTATCGAGGTGTGTGCCGGAGAGCCAGGGGTCGAGGTTGAGGGAGAGGGAGAGGAGGGCGATGCGGTTGTGGGAGTCGGCGAGTTCTTGGAACCAGATGGTGTCGGAGGAGTTGTAGGGGGTGGGGTGGGGGATGGAGTGGTGTTTTGGGGCATTGAGCCAGTCGAGGAGCCGATTTTGTCTGCGGCTGAGGCAGATTGAGCAGGGTGTGGATTTATCGGAGGGGTTGTTGTTGTAGCGGACTTGGCAGATGGGACAGATGTGGCCGGCAGAGGAGGCGGAGGAGGGGGAATTGCGGGAGTTAGTTTCAGAGATAGACCAGTGGCGGTGGACTGGTGTGCGGGTGATGTGGCGTGCGCTGGAGATTTCGTGGATGATGTGGGTGAGGGATCGCTTGGGGTTGCTGATGCGGACGTAGGGAGGGGTTTCGAGGTTGAGGGATTGGGCGTAGTGGTCGATTTTTTGGGTGATCAGGGATTGGAGAGGCTCGAGCCATTGTGGTGTGGATGGGGAGGGGTTGTTTGAAGGGTGGGTGAGGACGAACTCGCTTGGGAAGGAGAAGATGAGTGTGGAGGAGTCGCGGTAGAGGAGGGAGCCGATGGCGAGTTCGACTTCGATGAGGGTGGAGACTTGGGCGAAGAATTCATGGATGGATTGGAGGGCGCCAGTCCAGTCGCCGATTTTGATGGCGCGGGTTTCGTAGGGGTCGGTGTTGAGGGAGACGGTGAGGAGGCGCGAATGGACAGCGGGACGCTCGATTGGGGCATCGGTGAGGGAGAGGTCGTTGAGGATGGCGCTGGCGACGGCGCTTTTGAAGAGTGCGGCGGTGACGTAGGATTGGTCCCAGAGGGTGATGTCGTTGTTGGGGAGGCGCGTCTCGGAGAGGGTGGCGAGGAAAGTCTTTCGGAGGTGGGAGTTGGGACCGATGGCGTCTTCGCGCCATTGGGTCCAGTGATGGGTGTGGGTGTGGGGGGAGGTGCAGAGGGAAGTGAGGTCGTTGAAGATTTTTTGGATGGCTGCGAGTGTTTTTTCCCAGCCTTGGTCGGAGATGATTTCGATGGGGGGAGAGGCGAGTTTGGTTTTGGGGGTGCCGAAGGGGGAGGCGAGCCAGCAGTCGTTGGGGTTTTGTTTGAGGAAATCGAATGGGGTGTTTTTTTCAATGCCGGAGGTGATGCCGTGTGTGTCGTTTATGAGGTGGATGATCCAGGGTGGATTGTTAAACCGGCCGACGGCTTTTTCGTAGAGTTCTTGGATAGGGATGGTGGAGAAAATTTTGAGAGGGGAGGAGTTGGGTAGCTGGCTGATTGTTTCCTGGAGATTGCTCCAGGGGATTGTGTCGGGGGTGTCGCGCCAGAACTTGAATTCTTCTTTTGAGAAAAACGAATGGCGGGCTTTGCCGGCTTGATGAGTCCAGCCGATGGCTTCACAGGTGAGGAAGAGCGGGCGGTGGTGGATGAGTTTTTTTTCGAGTTCGGTGGGTTGAGTGGAGGTTGGTGAGGGGTGTGGAGGGGTCATTTTTGGTTGAAGATGGGGTGGGAGGATTGTTTGAGTTTTTCGATGAGGGAGGTTGGGGATTGATCCTCGAGCTTGTGGTTGGATTTATCAGCGGAGGTGAAGAAGGCGTAGGATTTTGTAATTTCGGCAGTTCCCCAGCCTGCGGTGCGTTTGGCGGAGAATCCGTAGGTGGTGAGGAGTTTTTCGATGGCGAGGAGGAGGTGTTCGATGGCTTGGTGTGGAGGGAGTTTATCAGGAGGGAGCGGGCGCGGGGCGTAGAGGAGGCGGAAGATTCCGTTATGGTCTGGTGGGACGACTTCATAGATGATGGGGAGACGGCCGGCTCGAGTGGCGCGGGAATGGGGGTTGATGCATTCGAAGCTTACGCGCGAGAACCACGTGGGGTAGAAGTGGAGGGCGCCTTGTGTGAACTCCTCGGATTCTGCTTTTGAGTGGCCGAAGAGGTGGGTGATCCAGGTGGAGGTTTGGTGGGGGGGAGGGTTGGCGGGGGATTGGGAGGAGAGGAGGTGTTGGTAGGTCCAACGGAGGAGGCCTTTCCATGCTGCAGCGCTCATGAAGGGGAGGGCGAAGAGTCGGTCGCGGCGGATGGGATTGTCGAGGACGTGGAAGACGCGGTCGTCTTTGGAGAACCAAGGGGTGGTGAGAGTGAAATTGATTTGCAAGGCGAGCCAGCGGGGGGAGGGGAGCGTATGGGGGGCTTGGGAAGTGAAGGTGGGGAGATTCGGAGGTCTGATTAGGCCGCGTATAAGCTCGTCCATGTAGTGATCGCGACTCTTGTTGCGATTTTCTCGTCCCGCTGAGGATTCGACGGGGGATTGATAGAAGCGAAACGATTGGGTGTAGAGGATGTTTTGGTATTTTTGAATGGAAAGGGGATCCAGTCGAGTGGGGGATTGATTGGAGCTGGGGCGGTGCTGCCGACGACTTGAGAAGTGATGAGTCTGCTGGTGGTGGTTTCTCTCTTGATGGTGGGGGAGGGTGAAATTTGCGCAGAAGTAATCGCAGATTGTTGTGTGGGTTGAGGAGTGGCTATTGGGCATAGGTTTTTAGTGGGATGGAGTGGATTGGCTTAGGAGAGTGTCGAGGATTTGTTCGCCTCTGAGGATTTTGAAATTGCGATTCCATATCTCTTCGAGGGTATCTTTGATAGATCCGAAGTGCTTATCATCTTGAGCGAAGCCGTATGTGCGGGCGTGGCCTGGGGTTTTGAAGCTGAAGACTTTTTTGCTTTGCCGTATATCACCCGCAAGCCAGGAATTCTTGCCATCATTTTGCGATTCTTGCCATCTGAATCTTGCGTTAGGCTTTTTTTCGGGGATGCCAAGGAGGCGATTGAAGGTGGAGGTGTCGGAATCGATTCGGGTGAGGTATTTTTCTTTGACGAACCAGAAATTTTTTAAAGAGGCCCAGGAGAAGGCTGAGTCGTTGAAGGAGTGGTGCCAACGGGATGGTTGGAGGTATTGCTTGAGGTCATTTAGTGTTTTGCCGGGGGTGCCGAGGTTGGGGGAGGTTTCGAGGGTGATGAGGCCGTAGTCTTTGTGGTGGTCGATGTCGGCGCGGTCTTGCTCATCGGAGGGTTTGAGGACGGTTTTGGCGCCGATGGCGGCATAATGGGCGATGAATTTTAGGGTGAGGTCGAGGAGGGACCATTCTTCTGGGCAGATGGGGCGGAGCTGGATGAAACGGAGGGTGAAGCATAGGTCGGGTTGAATTTGTTTGGTGATGATTTTTTGGTTGTTGTCGAGGATGAGGAGGCGGAATTTTCTGGACCAGTTGGTGCAGCCGAAGAGCTCGCAGACGACGCAGTGGTGGCGGGGGTCTTTGGGTTTTTTGTTTGGATCTGGGCAATGGGAAGAGTCGGTGGGGTCGCAGGGTTTTCCGCCGAGTCCGCGGACGATGACTTCGAACCACCAGCGGATGGATCCGAGGATGCCAGTGGGGATGAGACGCAAGGGTTCTCGATTGACGTTTCCGGTGTAAATAGATGTGACGGCTGTGAAGGTCCAGTCGAAGTGGAGGGGTGAGGGCAGCGTGGTCGTGGGCTGCGTCGTTTGTGTGTTGTGGGGTGAGCTGGTGAGACTGGGGGGCATGGGGTGGGGCTGTCGGGTGCTTTTGGGGCGGGGGGTGGAGGTGTTGAGGTCTATGGTGGCAGGGGTGGTGTGGGGGTGGGGAGGGGGGTTAGGTGGCTAGGTGTT
>JANWVL010000057.1 GCA_025056655.1 Candidatus Methylacidiphilales bacterium | reverse complement strand
TTTTGATTGGTGATTTGTGCGAATGCTTGAGCTTGAGAAGGCGTGGGGTCAAGCCCGTTGGTATTTAGATCTGGATTTCTCCAGATGCTTATGGTGTCTTGCCCGGGAATGCCTGTAAGTTCTAATTTGAATACGATGAGATTTACTTGGTTATCCAGGGCACCGAGGGTATGCAAAGGAGCGTTGATGTCGATCCCAGTAAATGAGATAGTTGAGCTATCTCCACGGATTGTGAATTTGCGGTCTGAACCCATATTGTAGCTGCCATCTGAGTAAAAGCCAGGGGTTTCTCGCCATTTTATTTGAACGGCGTCGTTTTTCCAAAATTCCACGCCGAAATATGGGGATGCGATAGTAGGCTCTGGGGTAGTGGTGCCGGTGTTTTCTAATTGATAAAGGAAGCTGAAATAAATTGTGCCAGTGCCCGTATTTACAGCAATTTCACGACCGAGTCGTGCGTTTGTCTCAAGCCGCAAGGCCCCACCTGTAGTGATGATGCTGCCGGTGTCGGATGTGTAGTCTAAGCTATTAGGCGTGATTTTGGATTTTGGATAAGCTCCCGTGCCGATTTCAAGCCAATTACTTGTATAGCCTGTTTTGGGAACAAGTGCATTTGTGCCCGGTGTGGCGTTGGCTCCAAAAGTTTGATTTGGAATATAACCCGTGCCGAAACCTTCATAAGATGGCGTGACTTGGCCATGACTGTTAAATGTCACAGCAACAACACTTAGCAAGAGTGTTTGTTTCAAAGCACGCATCATATGCAAGTATGTGTTTTACAAAAGCACACTTTTTAATGAAAAGCAAGTAAAAAGTTTTTTATCTATAAAAAATTACTTATGTTGGCGAAGAGCTGAATGCTAGTTACTTATAAAAGTTATGTGTCAGCCGGCGATGTGGGTAGGGTGAGGGTGAATTCCGTAAATATCCCTTCTTCACTTTCTACACTGATCGTTCCACGATGGTTTTTAATGATTCGATATGAAATACTTAATCCTAGGCCTGTTCCTGATCCCACATCTTTTGTAGTAAAAAAAGGATCGAAGATTTTATTAATAATCGCCTGTGGAATGCCCGGGCCGTTATCTCGTATTTTAAGTTTTAAGTTTCCTTTTTCTTCGTAACTAGTGATTTGAATTTGAGGTTTACGATTATCCGCTGGTTTGAACTGCTCATCGAGCATAGCATCGTATGCGTTTTGCAAAAGATTTAGGACCACTTGCAGCAGTTGCTGTTCATTTCCCCAGACAACGTGCTCAGGTGAAATATCACAGTGAATCTCGACTTCAGCTTTGCGGTCATGGCCTACGTAGCGGAAAGCAGTGGCGACAATGTCGGCTACTCGGACGTGTTCAAATCGCTCGGCCTTAGGATGGGAAAAACTTCTTAATCCGCTCACGATGGTTTGGACGCGTTGCACGCCATCACTAATGTCGTGAATGATTCCCTCAATTTTCGCGCGCTTTTGAATAGGAAGGGATGCGGCTTCTTTCTGTAGTAAATACAAAGCGGTGTTAGCGTAGTTGAGGGGATTATTGATCTCATGAATCACTCCCGCAGCAAGACGACCAAGTGAGGCCATTTTTTCGCTGTGAAGCAGCTCAGCTTCAGTTTCACGGAGTTGTTCAAAAGCAATTTCAAGACGACGATTTTTTTCGGAAAGTTCATGCTGCAAAACAAATGCTCGCATACGAGCATTCGTTTGCACCCAGCTACCAAAAATCACGACAGCACTTGCCAGAAGGATGAAATACATATTGTTAAAAAAGACCCCAAAGTTGATACTCTGACGCTCATTAAAAATGCACGCTGCAAGATATATCAGACAAACAGCATAGACGGCTACGATGCTCTGCTGAGGGCTCCAGTTCAGAATTAATCCAAAAAGCAACAAAAACAGCACCAGTGCCACATAGTAAGTAGACAAGTGGCCGTCCGTTAAAAAAATCATCACACCAAAGGTCAAAGCCGGCACTAGAGCTACACAGACACTAATAAGACGATAAAAGCGCCGTCCTACAGGCTGCAAACCAATCGTCAATAACACCGCCAACGCCGATGCACACGCAAACCGCAAAAGCAAAAAAAGCCCCGCCTGCTGCGGATAGACAAAGTGATCCAACACCGCACCCATAATCACCAGCACCATGGCAAGCAACGAGGCCATCACGAAATTGTTCGTCCCAGCCATTCGATCCGCTTCTCGAAATGCTCGCCACACCTCTGGCCGCACCTCGACGCTCTTGAATGCTGACGCAAACATCTCTCCCTCTCTCTAGCCACCCCCTACTATTCCTCAAACGCAAAATCCATCCCGACACTTGACTCTCCCTCTCCTCTCCCTACCCTACTCCGCCAATGATCGTAACCACCGCCTCGCTCTATCGCCATGCCTATGGCCAATACGCCATCGGCGCCTGGAACGTCAACAATGCCGAGCAAATCATGGGCCTCTTTCGAGGCTGTTGGGACTCACAAGCCCCTTTTATCATCCAAATCTCCAAGGGCGCCCGCAAATACACCCACAAGCGCATCCTCGAATCCCTCATACGTGCCGCAGATGAAATCTTCCCCGGCCTCCTTTTCGCCGTCCACCTCGATCACGGCGACGAGGAAACCTGCTACGAATGCATCGAGTCAGGCTTTTACTCCTCGGTGATGATCGATGCTTCCCATCACCCTTTTGAAGAAAACGTCGCCATCACACGCCGCGTCGTCGAGCGCGCCCATGCCCGCGGAATCTCAGTAGAAGCCGAGCTCGGCATGCTCGGCGGCGTCGAAGAAGACATCGTCGTCGAAGAAGGTCACGCCTGCCTCACCGATCCCAAAGAAGCCGTAGAATTCATCCGCCGCACAGGTTGCGACGCACTCGCCGCCGCCATCGGCACCTCTCACGGCGCTTACAAATTCAAAGGCCGCCAATCCCTCCACTTCGACGTCATACAAGCCATCCGCGATAACCTAATTGCTGCAGGCATGCAGCCGATCCCCATCGTCATGCACGGTTCTTCCAGTGTCCCCAAAGAAGAAGTCGCACGCATCAACGCCGCAGGAGGACAACTCGACCCCTCAGCCCGCGGCGTCGACGAAAACGAATATCTCCCCGCCGCCAAACTAGGTGTCACCAAAGTCAACATCGACACCGACGGCCGCCTCGTCTGGACACGCGTCCATCGCGAATACTTCCGCGATCACCCCACCGAATTCGATTTCCGAACCCCCGGCAAGATCTTCATGGACGAATACGCCAAGTTCATCGCCGGTCGAAACCAAAAACTCGGCTGCGCAGGCAAACTCGATGACCTCAAGCGATTCCTAAACATCCAGCTCTAACTAACCTCCCGACTGCCGTCTCTCCACCAACATACCACCCGCTAAAAAATTGCCGCCACATCTCCCAGGCAGATCTAACACCTTACAAAAAGCCTTCTGACTCCTATACACCCCCCCTCGAGCTTCTGAGCACCTGCTCCAACACCTCAAAAAAGCCCGGAAAAGTCTTCGCCACACATTTTGGATTCCTAATCCTCATCCCAGAGACCCTCGTCCCCAGCACCGCAAAAGCCATAGCAATCCGATGATCCTCATAAGTCTCAATCTCAGCAGACTGAAATTTTCTCGTCGGAAAAATTCGCAGACCGTCCTCGCGCTCCTCCACTCGCACTCCTAGTCGTCTCAACTCCGTCGCCGTCGCTGCAATCCTATCCGACTCCTTCAGCCGAATATGCGCCACATTCCGAATCGTCGTCGGCGAATCAGCCAACGGCGCAATCGCCGCCAAAGTCATCACTGTATCGGAGATCGCATTCATATCCACATCGACACCACAAAGACGATCCGTGCCCGTCACACGAATCCCCTTCTCAGTGTATTCAACTTCAGCCCCCATACGAGAAAGGACTTGCGCAAACGCCACATCTCCCTGAAGAGCATTCGTCGTCAACTCAGGCACAAAAACCGAACTCCCCGCGTGAATCGCCGCCAACGCCATAAAATAAGACGCTGCAGAAGCATCTGGCTCTATTCCATACTCCTCCGGAGGTGCATAATCTTGCCCTCCCATGATCCGGTAGCAATGCGCTCCCGCATCATAAACCGGCAAATGTTTCAAACCAAATTGAGCCATCATCCGCAAAGTGATCGCTACATACGGCTCAGACTGAAGCGGGCCGCTGAGTTGCAACGTCAACTGCGGATGAGCCGCCAGTGGCAAAGCCATCAAAAGGCCGGAGAGAAACTGGCTAGTCTTTTCTACCTCGACTTCCGCATAAGGACTTATCTTTGGATAAGTCCTCAAAAGAATAGGAAGCGCGTCCGTTTTATCTAGGCACCTCACCTCAGCCCCAAGCTGTCGCATCGCCTCAATCAACCCGCGCATCGGCCGCTCTCTCATCCGAGGCACCCCGTCAACCCGATAACTACCCGGATAATGCAACAACGCCGGTATCAAAAAGCGCGCTGTCGTGCCTGAGTTTCCAACGAAAAGGTCGACAACTTCCTCTCCCCCGCGCCCTCGCACCTCTTGCACCCGCCTCACACATTCCATCATGTGCTCGGTGTCTTCAGAAACTAAGGCACCTCGTAACCGTGCAGGGCTCTTCGAAAGAAAATTTAAAATATGCGCACGATTGGTGATGCTTTTTGAGCCAGGCAACTTTACGGTGGCATGAAACACAGCACCTGAAAATACCTAGCCTCTTCACACAGCACAATCTTCTTCATCTCCTGGACCGGAGCTCAGTCCTCACTTTACCGCCCGCGTGGCACGCTTGCATCAAACTCGCCACAGCGCCACTCCCAACCGACGCATATGAATAAGGCTAGAAGTTGATTTTTACCGGGATCGAATTAGCTGAACGTTGCGCCGCATGCTCCTCATCACTGCACGGCTGGTTAATCGGCACTGCTGTCGGCGCGTCACTCTTTTGGACGTAACCATTGGCCACTAACCACTGCTCAAGCTCTTCCCCACTGATATCTGCTAACATATGTCCATCCACTTCGACACAAGGGGAAAGCTCCTGTCCGCTTTTCTGCACCATCTCAATTCGATTTTGGATATTGCCAATAATATCCCGATCCTCATAAGGCAGATTATATTTTTGAAGCACCGCGCGGACACCGTTACTCCATCCGCACCAAGGTTTCAAGTAAGCAATGATTGTAGGTTTCTTATTCATATCAGCAAATAAACATAAAACCATTTTTTGATTTTGCAAAAGAAGTTTCACTTGCCCGCCTCTGCGCACTAATGAGGGCATTGAAAAGGGCTTTTCTTCATTCCACATTCATATCCGATAAAAATACTGGAGTTTAAGTTAATAAAAATTTGCGTAAATGCGGTTTCTGGATTCATTACGATATCTGGACGATATTAGATAAAGCTGGCATTTCTTGGCAGCCTAGATAAATTATCGCCTAGTATTGTATTCTTATCCTCTTTTGATCAATCAATCAGCATATTATGCAAGAATTCTTCTATCCTAATCACACCATCATATCGAATTGCCTTGAGTGTTAAGCATTCTGAACCGGGCAAGCACATCTTACAATCATTAAACAGAATAGGCTTATAGTATTTTACATAACCCAAATTTACATACACAGTCAACTCTGGATCACTGTTGGGATCCTCTTTGCTAACAAATTTAAGTGTATCCGCATACAAAAAATGAATTGGTTGTGCTATATAATCATTAATGAGTTTGTCTCCACTATGGGATAATAGTGGGGGAGGAATTCTTTCTATATTAATGCACTTCGGTATATATTTCTTATTTTTCACATAAAAATCCAAAGCGATTTGCGTTTGAGATTCAATCCTCAAGGAGGTATGAATAAACCAACTTATGGCTACTCCAACAAGCACAGTAGTAACAAAGCCATATTTAATTATTGCGTTTTTTACATTTAATAACTTTGGATGTTTTACTATACAGAGAATTAAGCCTATGATAAGAACTAAGAGCATCCAAATCGGGGGATAGAATCTAGATAATCCATTAAAACCACCTTGGAATGCATGAACTACATTTATGCCTATAATCATCATAATTAAAATATAGACTTTCTGTTTTAAGATTGTTGCTTTATCTGAAGAATATACTAATTCAGTAGTTATAATTCTGTTTAGTATATAATCCATAGCAATAGCAATCAATAACAACGCCATCCCAATTACAAGCCTTGTATTACCTATCCATTCTAATACTATCCTCCATGAATTTAAATTTATTATATCGTAAATCACATATATCCATCTATGTAAATGCCATATAGGAGAAAATAAGGTTCTAAAATTGAATTCATGCAGGCTTTTATCCTCTCCTACCGTGCCGCGATAATTTCCCTCACTCTGAATTACTATCAATAGCAAATATAGTCCTACCGCCAGAAAAGGGATTACCACCCCCAAGTCATTAAAACATTTTTTGTTCTAAAAGATATAGAGTTTGGATTTGCTAAGAATCCTATAGCAAGAGAAGCGACAACTAAGTGTTCCCCAAAGAATGCCCCTACTAAGATTGCAAAAAAAGCAAAAAATAACCATATACTGCTTTTGCGTTGATAATACTTTTTAATAAAGATAATACCTAACATAAAAAATAAGCAGTTATATAATACCATAACTTCCTGTAAGCCATAAAGCAGCATCATGTGCAATCGGGATTACTCCGTAGAATACTGCCGCTAGCAAACTAACTCGAACAGATCTTGTCCAATCATACATTAGATAATAAATCATAGATGTGCAAATCGTCCATAAAAGGACTAGATATACACCTGTAAGATACTTTGGCATATAGACATAAGGAGCGAAAACGAAGGACCAGAACCACCTTCTCATTTTGAATTCTAATATGTATTCCTTCATCCATGATAAGAGACCACTTTCTAGGATTCGATTAATTTTGGGTATATCATCAGATCTTAAAATGTATTCTCCAAAACAATTTATCCAACACGCCGCAAGCGAAAAAATTAAAATTGCCCAACCAATCTTAAAATTCAAATTAAAATGCGTATTTGACAGAGACTGTGGAGACTCACAAAGCGTTATCTTTCCTAACTTTGACTTAAGAATTTTAGTAACCTCTTTAAGCATATTTATATTTATTAGTCAAACTAATTGTATTTGACATAGAACTGTTGTAAAAAAAAAACTACCTTAAGCTCAATTTTAGATAAAAAAATAGACGCTTATCTCTAAGACCCTGAAAGCTGCAAGATTGTATCTTCAACTACGTAATTTTTGTTTTTTTTTCCCTATCCGTCGCAACTGATGGAACGGCACTCATTGACATATCTATTCAAAATCTATAAGTTGAGTTGTTCACTGTTCAAATTTATTTTATATTTTAGATTGGTTTGTAGTTTTCAAATTATATTATAGAAAGTGTCTATTCTATCCCAACTCTCATAGAATATTTTGTTCTCTAGAGCGCCTTCATCCAACAGTTTCCCCAAATCACATCGCTTTGATAGACAACACTCATAAACTAATTAATCTTAGGACTTATACTTTGATATCTATTACCTAACACTTTAGTGTTTGCTTTATACAATTGCTTTCTTTGTAGTTAGTTTAGAATAGTTAATTTATTATGTATTATGGGCATGCAAAAAAAGTCTCTGTTAGTTAACAATAATCTTCCTGATGCGTTATCGCTGAAATAACTTTTGTTGACGAGAATTAGGGCAGTGGGGAATACTAGCTTAGGGTAAGCACTACTAATTACCGTTTGGCTTTCGCCACACAGAAAATAGCTTGATGATAGGAGCGCATTTGTAGTGTGGCGGAGCCAACGGGGCTCGAACCCGCAACCCCTGCCGTGACAGGGCAGTGCTCTAACCAATTGAGCTATGGCTCCGTATTGCTGGATGTGGCATTGAGGCCAATCACGCGCGAATTTACAATATTACGAATACTCCGACGGATGGCAAGGTTTTATTGCGATGCAGAATTTGCAGCCGGTGGGACCTCATCGGGCTTTGTGTTTTCCATTTCTGAAATTTGGAAGTGAGGGACAATTTCGCGGACGAAGTCAGTGAGCATTGAAAGGGTCTGCTCTGGATTTTTCCCGTCGGGACGTAGGTCTTGCGTGATGATGGAGTAGGCAATGACGTAAGCCCAGCGGTGATTGATATTGTGAAATACTTTGTCCCAACTAGTGTGGAAGACTCGCCAAAAATGCGAAGGGGTGGTCATGCCATCGCCCACAAACCAGTAAAGATAATAGCCGCGGATGTTGAGCGTCTGTTTAGGACCTACGACCAGTGGTCGCATAATGCTCAAGGCCGTAACTTCGAGCTGGCGGCCGCTTTTTAGTGGTATGGAAATGCGACGGCTGCCGGTGTTTTGCCAACCTTGAGCGGGAAGGCAAATTTCTGGCCTGTGGATGCTTCGTTTTTCTGCTCCGCTGAGGATAATCGAGGCGATAATGGTGTCGCCTTCAAAATTTTCGTATGACTTTCGCGCAAATTCTGTGTCAGGAGGGAGGATAGCTCTTTCACCTTCAGAAATTTCTTGTTCGTATCCTATAAAATCTAAAACGCGAGTCGGCAAATACATGATGACGCCTGGTTTCGTGGAAACCTCATAAGTCGTGCCGACAAGGCAAAGCCCTACGGTGAAGAGGACAACAAGCAAAATTATACCAGACCGTAAAGGAGAAGTGGGGGAATCAAAATCGTCAAGAAACATGTAAGAGGAACTTATTCTGAGGATGGAGACTTGGATGGCTTTGAGTGAATATCCATGACGTCATTGCCATTACTAGAGGAGGCAGGGTTTGTACCCTCCCCCTGTTCGTCAGGAATGGACGGATAAGAAATTGTAGCTGAGGTTTCACCGGCAGCAGAGAATACTGGAGAGGGAGATTGAGTAAGGCGCTGCCAATACTCTGCCCAGGGGCGTTCAAAAAGCCAACCTGTTAGCATCATCATCCCTATAGCGACAATAAAGACTGCATAACCTGCAGCCATGTGATATAAACTAGGATTCTCAAGGGTGCCGACAGCAGTCTCAGGACCAAGCAGCAAAGTGCCTGCGGTGAGAATCAATATGCGAGCGATATTTCCCATGATAGCAAAAGGAACTGCTAGCGCAAAAATAGCGAGCTTCTGCCACGTCTTGCGCATAGCAAGATACCCGTAGAGCGCCGATAGCATGACTAGCGCGAAGAGCGAACGAATACCGCTGCAGGGGTCGGCAACTTCAAGTTGGAAGAGCTCTCCTTGCGCCAGCCCGTTTGCCAGATCTGGCGCTGAAAATATCCCCGTGCCCATACGCACAACAGGAATGCCGATGAAATTCAATATTCCCGCTGAGCACCATGTCATAAAATGTCGGAGCGTCACAGCAATCTGGTCCGTAAATGCCGGCAACGGATACATAAAGCAAAGAAAAAGCCAGTAAAAGAAAACTGCCTTAAACATCCCCCAACCGGCAAACCACACCACAAGCCCCATATAGAAAAGTTGCAGAGCGGGATAAGCAAAATAATGCACGTTGGCTCGCTGCCCAAACCAATAAATAGCCAAGCCCACAATTATCGGCACGATGCCCCAATTTGAAGGTCGGAGGGGCACTGCAGCAATCGTTTTCCAATCCCGATAGACCATCCATCCGACAATGAATGGCACAAAGAAACAATGCGCCCAGTCGCCTTGATAAGTCGTAAAAAGCGCCGGATACCCTTGTGCCAAGGATTTTAAAGTCGCATCGTAGCCCGTGTAGTAGGGCACAAAGCCAAATAACAAAGTCACTGCAACAATCGAGACCATCCAAGGCCACGTCAAGAAAAGGCGCCAATTTAAATTCACAAAGCGTAAATTAATCGTCTGCTGCTGAGAAACAAAAGCTTTTTTGCTCCTGCCCATGCATACCAACACAAACTCCCCAAGCCGATTTTCACTTGAGTTTCAGAAAGAAAACCCTTGACTTTCGCCATGCCACGGACGTCTCTAGTCACAGGTATTGCAGGATTCATCGGCTCTCATGTTGCAGACGAATTAATTCGCATGGGTCACCGCGTAATCGGCCTTGATGACCTCTCGGGCGGCTTTGTGGATAACGTCCCTTCCCAAGCTGAATTCATCCAAGGCTCCTTTCTGGACGTGGATTTAGTCCATCAACTTTTTGAAAAATATAAACCCGACTATGTTTTCCATCTCGGCGCCTATGCCGCCGAAGGCCTCAGCCATTTCATCAAACGATTCAACTATCAAAATAATTTGATCGGCTCCGTCAATTTAATAAACGCCGCCATCAACACAGGCACAGTCCTCTGCTTCATTTTCACCTCTTCCATCGCCGTTTACGGTAGAAACCAACTCCCCATGCACGAGGATCTTGTCCCACAACCCGAAGACCCTTACGGCATCGCCAAGTATGCCGTCGAGCTCGACCTCAAAGAAGCACACGAAATCTTTGGGCTAAACTATGTCATCTTCCGGCCTCACAACGTCTATGGAGAGCGACAAAATCTCGGAGACCCTTACCGCAACGTCATCGGGATCTTTATGAACGCGCTTCTACAAGATCAGCCCCTCACAATTTTTGGCGACGGCACACAAACCCGTGCTTTCTCCTACATCAGCGATGTCGCCCCCATCATCGCACGTTGCGTCGAGCGTCCAGAGACGTTCAACCAAATTTTTAATGTCGGCGCAGACCAACCTTACTCTGTCCTCGAGCTTGCTCACGCCGTGGGCCGCGTCTTCGGCGTCACACCACGCATCCAACATTTGCCCGCTCGCAACGAAGTCCTCCATGCCTATTCTTCTCATGATCGCGTCAAAACATATTTCGCCGATCTCATCCAAAATGTGCCTCTCGAAGAAGGCCTACAGCGCATGGCGGCTTGGGCGAAAAAAGTAGGCTCGAGACAAGGCAAACCTTTCGAAGCTGTTGAAGTTACCAAAAACATGCCCCCTAGTTGGGCTCGTCTTATCTCCCACCACTCCTCATGAAAATCGCCATACTCGGTATTCGCGGCCTGCCTTCAAGCTACAGTGGGTATGAAACATTCATCAGTGAACTCGCCCCACGCCTCGTTCAACGCGGCCACGACGTCACAGTATACTGCCGAAGCCCACTCTTTTCAGAACGCCCCCCTACCTATCTTGGCATCCGACTTATTTATCTTCCCAGCATCGAACACAAATTTTTCAGCACCCTCTCGCACACACTGCTAGCCATCGTGCATGCTTCCCTAAAGGACTTCGACATCGTCTTCGTCGTTAACGCCGCTAACGGAATGTTCGGCTTCATCCCCCGACTGCTCCGCAAAAAATGCGCCTTAAACGTCGACGGCATGGAATGGCTAAGGCCGAAATGGAACGCCATCGGGAAATTTATTTTCAAAAATTCTGCGCGCCTCGGCACAATCTTTTACCACAAAATTATCACAGACGCCGAGGAAATGCATCGCCTCTACGCCAAAGAATTCGGCATTGACTCCACCTACATCGCCTACGGCGCCAACATCGAATCCTCTCAAAACCCAGAATTTATCGAGGAATACGGCTTACGCCCCCGTGATTACTACCTCATCGCATCGCGAATGATTCCCGACAACAACGCAGATTTAATCGTCGAAGCATTCGTAAAATCCGGTTCTCAAAAAACTCTCGCCATCGCCGGAGGCGCAGATTACAAGGGCAACAAAATCGAAATGGCTTTCCTCAATCGCCTCAAATCCTTGGCGAACGATCGAGTCAAATTCCTTGGCCACATCAGCAAACCCGGCCACATCCGCGAGCTGCATTGCAACTGCTTCGCTTACATTCACGGCCATCAATTCGGCGGCATCAACCCTTCTCTCCTTAAAGCGCTCGGCTATGGAAACCTCATCCTAGCCCTCCACACACCTTTTAACTCTGAGGTTCTCGACGGAGGCCGATATGGCCTACTTTACGAAAAAGACAGCAACGATCTTGCCGAGAAAATCAAGAAAATTGAAGCTGATCCAGAGCTCGCAGAGTCATTCAGAAGCCGCGCTCAAGACCGAATCCGAGAGCGTTTCACTTGGGATCACATCACTGATCAATATGAAACGCTATTCCAAGAAATGCTCGCTTCTAGCTAATGCCTCATCTCTTCACCTACGGCACCCTATCTGACCCCGATTTTATGCGCCGCCTCACTAGACGCCGTTTATCTTATCTTCACGCTCGCCTCGACGGATACCAAAAAATAGCCATTCACGGCTTTGACTATCCTGCCATCGTCCCTCATCCACACTACTATGTATTAGGCAAGATATTTTTTGATATCCCCGATGAAGCATGGAAAAACCTAGATACATACGAGGGGCACACTTACTCTCGTAAGCTCGTCACAGTAGAAACCGAAAACGGCCAGCTTTACCAGGCCCTCACTTACGTATGGAACGCATAAGCGCACTTCCTGATCCGATTATCCGAGAAGCCGTCACTCGTGCCCTCGGTGAAGACATCGGCCCGATGGACATTACAAGCCATCATTTCGTTCCTTCAAAAACTCAAGCTCAAGCGACCATGCTAGCCAGACAAGAAGGTGTCCTAGCTGGCTTACCCCTTGCAATCTATGCCTTTCGCGAACTTGACCCACAATGCCGCATCGAGACTTACCTTCACGATGGACAGCTTTTCTCCGCCGGCACGGTTCTTTTGAAAATCGAGGGAAACGCCCGTGCTATCCTCTCTGCTGAGCGCACCGCTTTGAATTTTGTGCAACAACTTTCCGGCGTTGCAACGTTGACGCACCGATTCGTTCAGGCCACAGCAGGCACTGCCACACAGATCCTCGACACCCGCAAGACAGTTCCAGGCCTTCGTCTATTGCAAAAATATGCTGTCGTATGCGGCGGTGGAAAAAACCATCGTATGGGACTCTACGATCATTTTCTCATCAAAGATAATCATCTCACACTTCTGACTACTCAAGAATTACGCGATCGCATTAAAGCCGCTCGCCAAGCTCATCCAGAAGCCACCATCGAAATCGAGGCTTCTTCCCTAGAGCAAGTCAAAACATTCTCCTCACTCGATGTCGATGTCCTCTTGCTTGATAACATGGACCTTTCTACCCTCGCGCAAGCCCTTCAAATCATCGGTGGACGCATCAAAACCGAAGCTTCTGGCAACATGACTCTCGATCGCGTCGCACAAATCGCTCGACTCGGCGTGGACTATATCTCCGTCGGCGCCCTCACCCATAGTGCGCCAGCTGTGGATATCAGTCTTGAATTTCAAGTCCTAGGCCTAGATTAGTCCATTCGCTGCTTGGCAATAAATTCAAAAGCTTGTGGTGCCCAATCCTCGCGATATGACGTCAAGTCGTTGTGCTGCGCATGAGCAAGCTCGACATACTGATGCGGCACACCATTCTTAGACAAAGCAGCTCTCAGACGTCGTGCATGCTCGACCGGAATCACTTCATCTTGCGCCGCAGAAACAATGACCACAGGCACATTTAATCCCTTGAGTCGTGACACACTGTCGTATCGTTCCCGTAGCAGCCAGCCAATCGGTAAAAAAGGTAAACGCGACCGAGCCACGTTCAAAATGCTATCATAAGGAACGGCTAAAATCACTCCACCGACTCGCTCTGGCCTTGCTTGAGCGACTGCTGCTGCAACGCCAGAACCAAGGCTTTCCCCAAGGAGAACAATTTTCGGCTGCCTATGGCCACGCTCAGATTCCCACAGATCGAATGCTCCCACAGCTGATGGAATAAATGTAGCCTCCGAAGGACGCCCCTTGCGGCGTCCGTAGCCTGGATATTCCAAAATGCGCATTTCACCGAAGCCAACTCCTTGCATCGCATCTACCCAGTGACTTCGCCACGAAGCACTGCCTGCGTTGCCGTGAAACATAAGGATTGGAATCTCGCCACCTTTATCGCTGCCAGGGATATAGGCATAGAAGGGGTTTTGTTTCCTCCTTTCAATAATCCACCCGATAAATTCCCCCCGAGGGGTTGTCCACTCCTTCCATCCCACGGCTTTTACTTGCTCATCAAAGCGAGGCTCATATCGCGGAAAATAAATGAACGATTGTTGACAGCCCGCAATCAGTGCTACTAGCGCCAAGTAGAGCAAACCCAGTCGAAGAACGCTTTGAATACTTAAAAACCGAATGTTCCAACTTCGCTGGCGACTCATCCTGCGTGATACGTTAGTCCTGTTTCGCGTAGTTGCCAAACGTCGCTGCACAATCGTGAGTTTGGCAACATGAAGATTTGTGCTAAGCCTAGCTTTTTAACCCTAGATAGAAGTTATCACTATGAGTCTTGAAATTAAAAACCTCAGTGCAGAAGTTAACGGTCAGCTCATCTTACGAAATCTCTCGCTTACCATTTCAAAAGGAGAGGTGCACGCGATTATGGGACCAAATGGCTCAGGTAAAAGCACCCTAAGCAAAGTCATGGCAGGCCATCCTGACTACACAGTGACGAGTGGCGAAGTCTTACTCGACGGAGAAAACATCCTCGATCTAGAGCCTGACGAGCGAGCACGCAAAGGTTTGTTTATGGCGTTTCAATATCCGAGCGAAATTCCAGGCGTAACGATTGCCAATTTCCTCAGAGCTGCTCTCCAAGCTCGACTCCCAGAGGGCGTGGAGATTGACGCGGCTGAGTTCTACGCGAAGTTGTATGAAAAAATGGCTTTGCTGGAAATGGACAAATCCTTCACCGGCCGTTACGTAAATGAGGGGTTCTCAGGAGGCGAAAAAAAACGCAACGAGATTTTACAAATGCTCATGTTAGAGCCATCTTACGCAGTGCTCGATGAGACCGACAGCGGCCTGGATATTGATGCACTGAAAATTGTGGCCAAAGGGGTGAATTCCGTTCGCGGCCCCTCACTCGGCATCCTTGTGATAACGCATTATCAGCGGTTGCTAAATTATATCATTCCCGACTTCGTCCACGTGCTCGTCAAAGGCCGTATTGTGAAGAGCGGTGGTAAGGAACTGGCCGAGCAACTCGAACGGGAAGGTTACGAAAATCTTCTCAAAGAAATACAGGACTAAACATGCACGAGCACGGGTGGCCGTTAAATTCTAAGCCTCCTTGGTTGCGAGCCAAGATTCCTCGAGGAGAAGGCTATGAAGCGACTCGTGCGATTATTCAACGTTATCGGCTTCATACAGTATGCGAAAGTGCACAATGCCCTAATCTAGGAGAATGTTGGTCTCGTCGCACGGCTACTGTCATGATTCTTGGTGACATTTGCACGAGGAGTTGTGGCTTTTGTGCCGTAAAGACGGGACGACCCACAGAGCTAGATTGGCAAGAACCCGATCGGGTCGCAGAAGCCGTGCGATTGATGAACCTCAAACATGTTGTGATCACCTCAGTAGCACGAGATGAACTCAAAGATGGCGGCGCTGCTGTGTGGGCTGCAACGATCCGATCCGTCCGCAAACGAAATCCGCAGACGCGCATCGAGGTGCTTATTCCCGATTTCAAAGGCAACATCGACGCTTGGGAAACTGTTCTTCAAGCACGCCCCGACATTCTCAATCACAACGTGGAAACGGTGCCGCGTCTTCATCCTCAAGTGCGCCCTCAAGCACGTTATGAACGATCCCTTGCCCTCCTCTCACACGCTAAAACACGAGGATTTACCACCAAGACTGGACTGATGCTCGGACTTGGAGAGACACGAGATGAGATTGACGCCGTGCTAAGAGATCTAGCTTTTCTTCACGTGGACATACTCACTCTTGGCCAGTATCTAAGACCATCGGAAGCTCATCTACCGATGCATCGATGGGTAGCTCCCGAAGAATTTGCATGGTGGAAGGAACATGCGCTGGCTTTAGGTTTCAGCGTCGTCGAGTCTGGTCCACTGGTGCGCAGTTCGTATCACGCAGATGAGCAATCCCAGCGCTTCTATCATCTCGATGTTTCTTCCTCTCCCACGTTCTCTAATCCAGCTTAAAATGGACGTCTAGCGTCCTATCATATTCATAGCCAAGAGGCCGAAATCTCCACCATCGCTGGATGGCCTCGATGGCAGCTCGATCACAATCTTCACGACCCGAGCTCTTGAGGACTCGAATCTCTTTGGTGCGGCCTTCTAAGCCGATTCTTAAAAGCAGGCTGACTGTCCCTTGATGCCCAGCACGAAGAGCAGCAGGAGGGTAACGCGGCTTGACTTGCTTTAAGATTTCTGAAAGTTGCGCAGGTGAGGCTTTACCATGCTCAGGATCCTGTTGTGGTGTTGGTGTAGGTTTCTTCTTTCGAATTTTAGGTCGCTCTTCAGACGGTATGGGCTTTGCCTCATGGGTTTTTTCTTTCAACCACTCGGGCACAGGCACCTCTGGAGCTTCTGGCGCTTCAGTAAGGATGACATTTTCCTGATTCGGCTCGGCCGTTGAAACTTCTTCGGGTAGCTCGACAACGTTAATTTCCACGGCGAGAAACTCCTCGCGATTTCCTTTCATGGCCGTCAATAGTGAGCTGCCGAAATACGTTAGAAAAAGAAACAGCAATCCGTGCGCGAGAATAGAAATCAGCCATGCGCTCGTGGACTTATTGATTCGGCTCATGGATCAAATTGAACGAACGCGCCCCCGCTCGGGTGGCAATCTGCATGATTTCAGTAAAACGTTCATACGGAGTGGCCCGGTCACCGCGAAAAAAAACTGCTTGTTGGGGGACATGTTGAAGCCGCTCCCTCAAAATCCTCTCTAATTCAGCTTCGGAGACTTCTTCGCGGTTAACGAAGAGGCGGTTTTGAGCATCAAGGCTGATGACAATCATCTGCGCATCAGGAGACGAGGGGCGCGTCTCAGCGCGCGGCAATTTCAAATCTAGCGCAGGATAGACAAATGAAGAGGTTAACATAAAAAAAATCAAAAGCTGAAAGACCACATCAATCAGCGGCGTTAAGTTCATAGCTCCAGGAGAGCTTGCAGGGCGATGAAACTCTACCGACATAAGATTCTAGAGGACCTCATAAGTGTCATTCGCAGAGGCTACTTCATCATGAGTAGCAGCAAAGGACGTAGCACTTGAAGGTTCCGGTGTCGACGGTGGTAGAATGCGGCCCACAGCCAGCATTTCGTCGAGCTCACTCACGACATCTTGCATTTCACGGCTGATCTTCTCGACGCGAGCGTGAAAAAACTGGTGCGTAAGTAGACAAGGAATCCCGATGAGCAGACCTGCAACTGTAGTGATCAACGCCTCCCAAATCCCACCAGCTAAATCGGATGGATTCACATATCCACCTGCCGCCTCGATCTGGTAGAAAGCTGCAACCAAGCCCGCGACCGTTCCAAGCAGACCTAGCAACGGTGACACGTGAGCGATTGAAGACAAGAGCTTCATTTGAGCCTCAAGCTCTAAGAGATAACGGTTACCTTCACGCTTAAGAGCTTCGTTGCGGAGCCCTGGAGGAGCATGGATGTAGCGCAGATATACCGCGGCAGTTTTAGCTACTGGACTTGCAGAGCCCGAAAGCCATTTGGGGGCACGCATTGGACAACCTGCAAGTTCTTGTTTTAATCTTTTGAGAAACTGCGGATAATTTAATCGCGCTTTCCAATGAACCCACCCTCTCTCAACAATTACGGCCGTGGCGACTATAGAGCAAAGCAAAAGCGGCCACATAAACACGCCCCCCTTTAAGAACCATTCAACAGCAAGCATAGTTCGATACGCTGAGGAGTTTGTTTAATTGAGACTTGGTCGCAAGAAAAATCTAACTCTTGCAGCTCAACGCCTGAGGCTCAGAGCCTAACAAAAGGATTTATTTTTTTTCTGGACAAAACATGAACGACCGCTTTGATATTTAGCCGTGTTTGAGAACATTTTAAAGAAATCTGAAAGTCAGTCAGCGCCTATAAACTTTAGCGCAAGCAAAACCGCCAGTAACCAACCTCCAGCCGAGACTCCTTCTCAGTCTCGCGACCGGGATGCTGGATCTATGCCAGCTGCAAGCCCGAGTTCCAGCCCACTTCGCAACGCTTTTAGTTCAATCTCTCCGACGACAGAAACGACAATAATAGCTGCAGATACAGAATTCAAAGGCAATCTCGCTTTTAATGGCGAGCTCCACATAAACGGCCGCTATGAAGGCGGGATTGATTCCGAAAACGGGACGCTGATCATAGGTGATCAAGCTATCGTAAAAGCACAAATTCGAGCCCAAGACATAATAATTAAAGGAAAAGTTCAAGGAAACATAGTTGCTACTGGACGCGTCGAGCTGCGTGGTAAAGCTCAAATCTTCGGAGATGTAAGAGCTTCTCGCCTCTTTATTGAAGATGGAGTGCTATTTGTCGGACGCTCAGAAAATATCAACAGTGCGCCGCAGACGGAAGCTGACTTTTCTCAAATCTTCACGCGCCTCTCCGACAAACCAAGCCGCTAAGGGTAAAGCGACTCGTTCACACGACATAAAGTCTGAATACTCTATAGCGGGTAAGTCAATGCAAGCCTCGATGGGCTTGGATTTATGAACTCTTAGCGTTTACACGTAGATTGATGAAGACGTGGCGTATCCATCTTGCAGGATTCGGCACCGTCGGAGCTGGACTCTGGCATCACCTGGAATCTCACGTTGATTTAATCTCCCGCCGCACAGAGAGTCGTTTTGAAATTACAAAAATTGCCTGCCGCGATCCCCATAAGGCCACTTCTCGTGGCGCTCCAGCAGATCGGATCACCACTGACCTGCTCTCTCTTGCCACCGATCCCGGCGCTGAAATTCTTGTGGAACTCATTGGCGGTATCGAGCCAGCCTACTCCCTCATTAAAACAGCTCTTCTAAACGGCAAGCATGTTGTCACCGCAAATAAAGCCCTCCTCGCAGCCCACGGAGAAGAACTATTAACCCTCGCCGCCAAGCAACAACGTCATCTTCTTTTTGAAGCCAGCGTCGCCGGCGCAGTTCCGATTATCAAGGCGATACGCGAAAGTCTCGCTGCTAACAAAATTCTCTCCATCCATGGCATAATCAACGGCACTTGCAATTACATCCTAACTCAGATGACCGAGAAAAACCTTGATTACGCTACAGCCCTAGCGGAAGCAAAACAACTCGGCTACGCGGAGGCCGATGAATCTTTGGACGTAGACGGACATGATACCGCCCACAAAGCTATTATTCTTGCTGCACTTGCCTACGGCACATGGGCCGATGAAGAGAAAATCTGCGTCGAAGGCATCCGTAACATCAACCGGCTAGATTTGGATTTCGCTGCTCGCCTGGGCTATAGCCTCAAACTCCTAGCGATCATCCAATCCACAGATGAAAAAGAAATAGACTTGCGCGTGCATCCCACCCTTTTGCCGCAATCGCATGTTCTAGCTTCTGTTAAAGACGTTTTTAATGCTATTGCCGTGCGAGGCGATGCGCTCGGGGAAGCTCTTTTCTACGGTCGTGGTGCAGGTGCCTTACCCACCACGAGTGCTGTAGCGGCTGACCTCATCGAAATTGCCCGCAATCCCACGCCCACTCCTACCTCCTATAAGCCCTCTCATGCTAAACTCAAGCCGATCTCAGAGGTCATCTCCCGTTATTACCTACGCTTAAACGTCATAGACCGCCCTGGCGTCCTTGCTCAGATATCTAGCATCTTAGCAAGGCACCAAATTGGAATCTCTTCAGTCATCCAACCCAAAGGACACGAAGGCGATTGGGTGCCGCTTATTCTCATGGTGCATGATGCCCAAGAAGCCGCCTTCCAAAATGCTCGCCAGGAAATAGAAACCTTGCCGATCGTCGCTCCGCCTGCCATCGTCATCCGCGTCGAAGATTTCGAATGACGAACATGAAACTCTCCCCCTGGCCAGGCGTCATACGAGCCTATGCCGATCGCCTTCCTGTCACTCAACACACCCCGATCGTCACCCTCCTGGAAGGCAACACTCCCCTCATCCCCCTCTCCAATTTTTGCAAGCGACACCGCCTAGACCTCGAGCTCTACGTCAAATATGAAGCGCTGAACCCCACTGCCTCCTTCAAAGATCGCGGTATGACTTTGGCCGTCTCAAAAGCCGTAGAACGTGGAGCTCAGATTCTGGTGTGTGCTAGCACCGGCAACACCTCCGCCTCCGCTGCTGCCTACGCGGCAAGAGCGGGTATCCGCTCAGTTGTAATCATCCCCTATGGAAAAATCGCCCTCGGCAAGCTCGCGCAAGCCCTCATCTATGGCGCACAAATCATCGCCATCGAAGGCAATTTCGACGACGCCCTCCACATCGTGCAAGCCCTCGGTTCACAACCGACGATTGAAGTCGTCAATTCCATCAACCCCGTGCGCATCGAAGGTCAAAAAACAGCCGCTTTTGAAATCTGCGATCATCTTGGCCGCGCTCCAGACGTCCATGCGCTCCCAGTCGGCAATGCCGGCAACATCACCGCCTACTGGAAAGGTTACCAAGAATATCATCGCGATAACGTGATCCGCACTTTGCCTCGCATGTTTGGTTTCCAAGCTGCAGGTGCTGCTCCGATCGTAGAAGACCGCATTATTGAGCACCCCGAGACCATCGCCACGGCCATCCGCATCGGAAACCCTGCAAGCTGGCAAGGCGCGAAAAGAGCCATTAAAGAGTCGCACGGGCACATTGACAAAATCACGGATGCCGAGATTCTCGAAAACCAAAAAGCCCTTGCGCAATCCGAAGGGTTATTCGTCGAGCCTGCTTGTGCTGTGGCTCTTGCAGGCATTCGCAAAGCTTTTTCTCAAGGTCTTATCCCTTCCGGCGCTCTTGTCGTTGCAACGATGACGGGACACGGCTTGAAAGATCCACAGACGGCGATTGAGCAAATAGACATCCAACCGCATGTCTGTCCGCCGGACGTTCAAGCGGTGTTGAAACTTATTAACGGATAATCTTTCACCTGGCTCTTGGCTTGAAGCCTGGCTTGTTCAAAAGCCGTAGCCCCTTCGGCGTCTCCGCAATCAAATAAAACCCCTCTTCCTCTGCTAATCCCTTCGCCTCCTTCGTAATCCGCTCCCCCGCTAAACCCCCATACACCCTCATCCCCTCAAAA
>JANWVL010000056.1 GCA_025056655.1 Candidatus Methylacidiphilales bacterium | reverse complement strand
GCAGAAGCTGACGCAGTTTTGGGACGAGGGAATTCGGGGAGCGGATTTTTTTATGAGCGCGATCGGGCCGGCGGTGGAGGCGTTCGGCAAATACGCGCGGGTGGAGAAGCTTTCAGGCGAGCCGGTGCCGGCGGCTGAGCTGCTGGAGTATGTGCGCAAGGTGGTGGCGGAGTTTGCCTTATCGAGGATCTTGCAGCAAGCGCAGTTAGGCGGGGTGGACGCGCTGACGCGATTTTACCTGCTCTGGCGGTGGACGTATAAACACGCTCGCGTGCCATTTGACGAGGCTCGGAAGCTGGCTTCAGGCGTGGGCGTGGAACTGACGGAGCATTGGGGGCCGGGTGGCCTTGTAGAGCGGCAGCGAGAGTATGTGATGGTGCGTTCGCCTTTGGATCGACGGGATGCTGCCGATCGCCTTGGCGGATCGACGATGGTGGCTGCCTTGCACAAGGCGGTGGCGCTATGGAATGCGAATCGCGTAGCTGAGCTGAAGGAGCATCTAGCGGAGACGTATGGGGGAAACGAGGCGTTTTGGCAGGTGGCGCAGGCCATCAGCGAAGTTCTGCCCGATGGCGACAAAGAAAAGCAGGCATTGCAGGGCTTGCTATATGGGCGCGGTAACTATAGACCAGATAGACAAGAAAAATTATTTGATTAGGAGTGTTTATGAAACCGTGGATCAAAGTCGTCACGCCCCATGAGGATATTTCCAGGGGGCGTCTGGATGAGGCGGTATTTGCTGCCGATATTTCCGATGTTGTCGCAGGTCGTGGACCGCTTGAGTATCGGGATGCAGCAACTTTTTTTCGCCGAACGTATCCTACGCAGGGATTAGTGAGCCTGCTTGCTTCGGTGGCCGGGCGATTGGCGGGCACGGGCAAGGGTGAGGCAGTTATTCAGATTCAAACTCCCTTTGGTGGGGGCAAGACTCACAGCTTGATAGCTCTTTATCATTTCATCCGGCAGGGGCGCGAGCTGGGCGATTCGATTGGCGACATCCTGAATAATGTCGGTCTTGAGACAGCGCCTGAGGCGGCTGTGGTTACTTTTGTGGGCACGGCAGCGGACGCGCTTAAGGGTCGGACGCCATGGGGTGAACTGGCCCATCAACTGGGACAATACGAGCTTTTGAGAGAGCACGACCAGAGGCGCCGCGCGCCGGGGAAAGACTTGCTTCATCGGCTGCTTGGTGACCGCCCGACTTTAATTTTGATGGACGAGATAGCGGAGTATGTAGTGAAGGCACGCGACTTTTTGGGGGATGTGGTGGCGTTTTACCAGGAGTTGACTGAGGCGGTGAAGGTGTTGCCGCGATGCGTGCTGGTGGTGACGTTGCCATCGAGTGTGCCTTACGGCGAGGAAGGCGAGCGGGCGCTACATGAGTTGCAACAGGTTTTTGGGCGGGTAGAAACGATCAGAACGCCGGTGGAAGGGGAGGAGATTTATGAGGTGATCCGCAGGCGATTGTTTGAGGACGTAGGCGATCCGCAGGAGATACGACGGACGGCGGAAGAGTTTTTCGAGATGTATCGACGGCTTGGCGATGATGCGCCTAGGGAGACTCGCGAGCCGAACTACTGCGAGCGGATACGCAAGGCATATCCGTTTCATCCTGAGTTGATTGATGTGCTTTTCGAGCGGTGGAGCACGTTCCCCGATTTTCAGCGCACGCGTGGGGTGTTGCGTCTATTGGGGCAACTGGTGAGTGAGCTTTATCAGCAGCGCGACTCATCGCCGCTGATTCTGCCTGCGCATGTAAACGTGGCCAATCCGAGTATCCGCGGGGAGTTATTGCGGCACATTGGCAACCAATATCAAGGCGTAATAGCAGGGGACATCGCTGCTGGCGGAAAAGCTAAGGCGGAGCAGATTGATCGCGGGATGGGGTCGGAATATGTGCGGTATGGCGTTGCAAGCGGTTTGGCGCGGGCGATTTTTTTTGCTTCGTTTAGCGGGAATGAAAGGCGAGGTGTAGGGGTGCAACGATTGCGTTTGGCTGTGCTGCAACCTGGGTTACAACCGGCCATCATCGGTGATGCATTGAAACGGCTCGAGGACGAACTGTGGTATCTGCATGTGGAAAACGGGGTCTTTCAGTTTTTGAGCCAGCCGAACCTAAACCGCGTGATTGTGGAAAAAGAGGAGGCAGTGAGGCCGGAAGATATTGACGAGGAAATTGGGAGGCATTTGGAGGAACTGGCAGGGGACGAGCTGCGGGTTATTCTTTGGCCTCGAGATTCGCAGGGGATTCCAGATAGCAAGGAGTTGAAATTGGTGATACTGGGGTTAGAGCACAAGCGGCAGGCAACTGGGACTAAAGCATTTGTCCGTGAGCTACTGGAGAAGTGCGGCCAGACTTTTCGAACCTATCGTAACGCGGTGCTCGTCTTAGCAGTGGATGAGGGCGAAATTGGCAGTGTCCGCCAGAATGTGAAGCGTCTTTTGGCACTTCGGGCTGTCCGAGGGGACAGAACGGTATGGGATCGACTTAATGAGGACAACCGCAGGGCACTAGAGAGTAAAGTGAGGGATGTAGAGGGGGGTATTGGTCATCGCTTGATGAGTGCCTACCGTCACCTTGCTAAAGTCGATGAGCAAGGAATGCGGTGGTTGGATCTCAGTTTGCCCACAGTGGGCTGCAGGCACTCCCTAGCTCGTCGGGTGCAGGAGTATTTGCAGACAGCAGATCTTTTGCTGAATAGGATCTCTCCTCGGCGCGTGTTGGGAAAGGCGATGGGGCCAGCAGAAGCGGAGAAATCTTTGGATGAGATCTACGAGGCGTTTCTACGCTATCCGCAGCTCCCTCTGTTGGAGAATAAAGAGGTCTTGCTCAATGCCATTGCGCAAGGGGTGAAGGAGAGGATTTTCGGGGTGAGGGTGGGCGATCGGCTCTACTACGGAGAGCCCATCTCGCCGATGGAGCTTGGGAGCGATGCTGTTGTCGTCCGTGAGCCTCAAGTGACGACACAGCAGCCGCTGGAATCTGAAGGAAGAGGAGCTGGGGATGGATTTTCAAAAGCAGCAGAAGAGAGAGCATCAAAAGGAGCGGTTAAGGAACCAGCAGGGCTTTATCCTGCAACGGCTCATGTTGCAGCAGAAACGGGCATTCGCGAATATAAGCTAGTAGCCTCTGTCTCTTGGGACAAACTGCATTATTTCATTCGAGGGGTGGTGATCCCTCTTCAAAATGACGGAGCCGATATAGCCTTGCAGATCACTTTGGAGGCTCGAAGCCAAAGTGGGATCAAGCAGATGACCCTTAAAAATGTGCAGGAGACCTTGCAGCAGATTGGAGCGAAGGTTATCGAGGAAAGAAGCTAGGATGGTGGATGCATCGATGGGGTTTGGAGGCCTTGTCCGGAGGATGCTTGGGATGGGGATGTGGGCTTGTTTCTTGGCTTGTGGGGAAACGTTGGGACTGTGGTGAGGGTGCTGGGTGAGCCAAGCTTGCGGACCATTCCGTAGGAATTGGTGCGGACCGTGCGGGCCAACGTGACTATTGACTGGACGCTGCGCGAGAACGTGCGGGCGCAGTTGCGCGTGATGGTCAAACGCACCCTGCGCAAGCACGACTATCCGCCGGACAAGCAGGAGAGGGCGACGGGGACGGTGCTTGAACAGGTGAAGTTGTTGTCAGATGATTTGGTTTCCTGTGTGTAAGGCGGTCGTGTGTTTTTTTATTTCATCTGCTCTCCTGGCCGTGAGGCGAGGGCTTTTTGGTAGGCGGTGAGGGTGGCGCGGGCGCAGGCGGTCCAGGTGAATTTTTGGGCTTGGGCGAGGCCTTTTTGGCGGAGGGTGGCGGCGAGGTCGGGATTTTGAAGGATGCGGCAGATGCCTTCGGCGATGGC
>JANWVL010000055.1 GCA_025056655.1 Candidatus Methylacidiphilales bacterium | reverse complement strand
GGCGCTCGGCCAAAATCATTTTGCTATCTTGTGGAAACATATTCTACCACAGGTGAGGGGGATTGTGCTGGTCTATTTGACGTTGACTATTCCTACCGTGATGCTGGAAGAATCTTTCCTGAGCTTTTTGGGGCTGGGTGTGGAGCCGCCTGGCGCAAGTTTGGGAACATTGCTATCCGAAGGGGCATTGATGATAAACCCGGTGCACATGAATACCTGGCTTCTCTTCATCCCTGCGATCACACTTGCTTCTACTTTGTGCGTGATAAATTTTTTGGGTGATACTTTGCGCGATCATTTTGATCCGCGCAGCCAGCAACACTTTTTCAAGAGGGCCTAAGATAATTGCTGAAGAAGGTGAATAATAGTTTGCCGATATATGAGCTTCATGATGCTTTTCAAAAGGCTTATCAGGCTGGCTATTCAATCATTCTTCAATCTCCAACAGGCTCCGGTAAATCCACGCAAGTTCCTCAATGGTTAGCTCAAGCGCTTCAGAAGCAAACGAACCGGTTTGCAGACAAAATCTACGTTCTGCAGCCGCGTAGGATTGCAGCGCGCCTTCTAGCCAAGCGCGTGGCGGAGGAAATGCAATCATCGCTCGGTGATCGAGTCGGCTATCAAATCCGATTTGAATCGAACGCAGCATCGCATACGCAAATTCTTTTTCTCACAGAAGGCGTTTTCCTTAGGAAAATCAAAGAAGACCCCACGCTGAGTGAATGCGTAGCGATTATCTTCGATGAATTTCATGAACGCTATATAGAGACCGACCTTGCCTTAGCCTTGGCTAGACGTCTTAAAACTACCACTCGCCCTGACCTTCGGCTGATTGTCATGTCTGCAACCCTTTCAACAACGGCACTCGAAGCTTATCTACCGCAGGCGCTCGTATTGCGATCACAAGGACGCATCTTTCCAGTCAGAATTGAATATCTTTCAAAGCCGTTTGTTTCTTCGATGAACTATTCGCTAGCCGATTTAACAGCCGAGGAAGCCGAGCGATTGCTCAATGAAGAAAAAGATGGAGGTCTCTTAATTTTTATGCCGACTGTCTTTGATGTTCAACGCACCCTACACGCACTGCATCGACGCCTCTCCAGCCGAGAGTTCGTTCTCTTGCCTTTGCATGGTGAGCTCCACCCTGACGAGCAAGACGCCGCTATCCGTCGTTATCCCCAGCGGAAAGTGATTGTCGCGACAAATGTGGCTGAGACTTCGATCACGGTAGAGGATATTCGTCTCGTGATTGATTCAGGATTAGCCAGAAAAGCTAAATACGATCCTACAAGGGGGATCAACACATTGCTTATTGAATCGATCGCACAAGCTTCAGCAGATCAGCGCGCTGGGCGTGCAGGTCGGGTTGCGCCTGGAAGATGCTTGCGACTTTGGACGGAATCCGAGCATCGCTCTCGCCCACAATATGAACTGCCAGAGATCCATCGTGTGGATTTAGCAGAGTCTCTTTTATTTCTCGCCTCTCAGGGAATTCAAGACGTGGAGGCATTTTCATGGTATGAGAGTCCGAAAACAGAATCGGTGAAGAAGAGGATGCAATTACTCTACGATCTAGGTGCTGTAGATGATAAAGGCCAAATTACTGCCTTAGGCCGCAGAATGGCAGCCTTCCCAGTGCATCCAAGATTTTCAAGGATGCTTATCTCGGCTGAGACAAAAAGATGCGTGCGACCGATTCTCAACATCATAGCCTTAGCTCAAGGGAAACCGGTTCTTCAACGCGTCCAAGGCCGGGATCGAGAGAAACAAGAAGAGATTCTTAAGGAGGGAGAAGATAGATCAGATTGGTTTGTTGCGCTCAGGGCTTTACGTGTCGCGCAGGAGCATCAGTTTGAGCCGCAAATCTGTTCTCGATACGGGATCAATTCAAACGCAGCGCGCGAAGTGACGCGTATACAAATTCAATTATTAGATATTGCTCGATCACTAGGGATCGAAGTCGAGAGCGAATCGGCTGATTCCGAGTCGATCCTGAGATGTATTTTGGTGGGGTTTCCCGATAACGTAGCTCAGAGGCGAGATCAAGGGACTTTACGTTGTCGTCTGGTGCATCAACGATCCGGCGAATTGTCGCGACTTAGCGTAGTGCGTTCATGGCTCTTTGTGGCATCAGAAATTCGCGAGATCAACCAGCGAAAAGGAGGGGAAGTTATGACAATCCTTAGCTTTGCGACTGCTGTAACAGTGGAGGCTTTGATGGAAGAGTTTCCGCATGCCTTACGAACGGAACAGCAGTGTTTATACGATGAAACGCTCAGGCGAGTAGTGGCTAAGGAGGTCTGTTATTATCATGATCTAGTTCTCTCTGAAAAAATCTTAGAGGATGTGCCGCTGGATGAGGCTGCGACTCTGCTGGCCGAAAAAATCCTCGATGGTTCACTAATCTTAAAACACTGGGATGACTCTGTGGAGCAATGGATTGCTCGCTTAAACTGGCTGGCACGACAGATGCCTGAACTTGGTCTAAAACCCATAGATTCAGAGGCTAGAAAGAGTCTTCTAAAGATGTTTTGTCATGGCGCTGTCAGCTACAAGGAAATCAAGAATAAACCTGTTACTCCATTGCTGAGCGAGTGGCTGAGCGCTTCTGAGGCGGATTGTCTCGAGAGATTGGCTCCTCGGGAGTTGCTCACGCAAAATGGCAAACGTCTCAAGTTGCGCTATAGTGAAGGAAAACCTCCACGGGTCACTGCTCGAATTCAGGACTTGTATGACCTGAAAGATAGAATTTTAATTGCAGGGCAACGTGTGGTGTTTGAGATACAAGCTCCAAATTTTCGTCCGATTCAGGTAACTGACGATCTTGAGACTTTCTGGCGGGAACATTACCCGAAGATCAAGGCCGAGCTTCAAAGGGTGTATCCTAAGCACGAGTGGCGCTAGGGATTATGCGCGGCTTAAGTATTTACCGTCAGCAGTGCTAATTTTTACTTTTTCACCCTCTTTGATGAACAGGGGGACTTGCACTTGCAAGCCGGTCTCAAGAGTGGCTGTTTTCATTACGTTATTGGCTGAATCGCCTCGGACTCCTTCTGGCGATTGTGTGACTGTCAAAACGACTGTCGGGGGCAACTCGATGTCCACTGGTTTCTCATCAGTGAAGATGATATCTACGGCTTGGTTTTCGGTGAGGTAATCTTTTACTTTTGCGACAAAATCCTCAGAAAGCGTGATGCTTTCGTAGGTTTCAGGGTTGATGAAGTTGTAGCCGGAACCGTCTTTATAGCTGAATTCATACTTGGCCCGTGTGAGGGGCACTACTTCAAGTGTATCGTTTGAACCAAATCGTTGAACCATGGATTTACCTGTGCGAAGGTTGCGAAGGGTCATTTGCACGAATGCACGCAAGTTACCTGGGGTGCGATGTTGCGTTTCCAAAACCATGTAGATGTCTCCATTAAACTTAATGGCCTGTCCTTTGCTGATAGAGTGGGCGTTTGGCATATGTCTAGTATATAACACGCACAACAGGCTCTTCAATCGCAAATCCCAACGTTACTGGAAAAGAAAATTTGCTGTTAAGGCTTCTTCATCGCAACTACTTTCTGATGTAAAAAACTCACCCATGAAAGAAATGTTGTCTCGCTTGATCAGGTGGATGAGCGGGTTGAGTGGATGTGGTGTCTTGGCGATTTATGGATACATGGTCGTTTGGGGACTTCCTCGCGGGATACAAGACATTCTTCTGAGTGAACTCAAAGAGCGGGGGCTGATTGTAGAAATGAAACAACTTAAGCTTGATCTGGGGGGAGGCATCGGAGCGTGGGGATTGCGTTTATATAAGGACCCAGAAAAAACTCAACTTTGGCTTGAAGTCGATCGTGCGCACCTCGATGTGGCTTGGCTTGCATGGTTGCGGGGTAAATCTTTATTTGAGCGTGCCTCAGTGGCTAACGCGCGAATTTTCATTCCAGTGGGGAATAAACTTTTAAGACTTACAGAGGTCAACGCTACTGTTGAATTTTTTGCGGACAGGATGGAAGTGCTATATGCTGGTGCGCGTTTTTTGAATGCTGCGGTTGAGTTTCAAGGCAGCATTCGTCTTAATGGTTTGCCGTCGGGATTGGAGGCTCTGTCAGTCAGAGGGGGGGAGAGTAGAGAAAGTATCAGCGCTCAAGAAGCTCCTTGGGAGCGTGTGGTGAGATGGCTTGAGGAAGTGAAACAATCGCCGTTTTGCCATGTCGAAACACAGTTTGAAGTCTCCACGCGTAACCCTGAGGAAGCAAAAGTTTCATTTTCATTGAATGGGGAGAGATTTAACTGGCGAGAGGCTGAGGTGCGTCGAATTCATGCGACGGGAAGCTACCGCAACCGCCTGCTGTCTCTAGATGTCTTCGAGCTCGAGATGGATCGCGGTGGTATCATGATTTCTGCAAAAGTGGATGGTGGGAAGCGCGAATTTTATGCGGCGCTGAGTTCAAATATGGATTTTTCGACACTTGGTAGTTCGATTCGAGGCCGTTGGGGAGAAAGTGTGAGACGGCTAAAATTTAATGAGTTACCAGTTGTTAACGCTAGGATCTTTGGGAGCTGGGCAAATGAGAAATTGCAATACAACATTCAAACCGACATAGATTGGCGTGATTTTCAATATAACGAGGTGCAGTGTCGGCGCCTTTTTTTACCGCTAGGCTTCGATGGGAATCGTTGGCTTGTTCCCGAAGCTTTTATTGAAACGGAAAGGGGAATCTTGCGTGTAGATTTCTTTAGTAGTCGTGAGCCATCTTTAGTCCGTGGTCGTGCTCATTCAACAGTCGATCCGCGGATCTTGATTGGATTCGGAGGTAGAGCACTCGACCTTTTTTTACAGTCCTTGCGTTTTATGTCGGAAGGCCCTGAGATTCAGGCGCGATTGGATGGAGAAAAACTTGCCGACGGGGCTTATAAAATCGAAGGTAAAGCATCATCAGTGGATTTGTCATACAAAGGCGTCAATTTGAAACAGATTTCAGGCGATTATGTTTATCAAGCTGGAGTGCTAAGGGTTGATCGTTTGATTGTTGAACGTCCTGAGGGACGAATTACTGGCGCATTTGTCTATGATTTCAAACGCCGTAAGGTGTCGCTGGAAAATATGCACTCGAATGTGATCATTCCGGAGGTCGCGCCAGCTATAGGTGAGAAGTTCGTCTCATATGTTGTACCTTATCGTTTTGATTCACCTCCTGCATTGAAGATAGATGGTGTGGTGGACCTAGATGATCGAAAGAAAAAGCTTGAGACTGATCTCACAATCGAAGTAATTGCGGATGGAAACATGGAATATGATTTGTTGAAAAAGACGTTTCGTTTTGAGAAACCGCAAGGCCAAATCAAAATTAAAGATAGGACTCTGACTGTAGATTTGCGTAAAAGTGGAATGTATGGGGGAAAACTGGTAGGTGTGTTTTCATCGGAATTGGTTTCTGAAGCACATCCACCTTTTAACTTAAGCCTGACATTGAACGAGGCGGATGTCAAAAGCGCTTTTGTGCACTTGTTTGATTACAAAGAATCGACTGGGAAGCTTGAAGTGAAGCTTGAGATGCGTGGTGGGATAGGAAATCTACGGAGTTTCTTAGGTCAGGGGAAGGTCAACATCCGTGAGGGATACATCTTGTCAATCCCTTTTTTGGGAGGACTCTCTTCCATACTCGGCACATTTATTCCTAGCTTCGGCTTTGCGCGCGCTGATCGAGCTGAAGCTGATTTCAAAATCAACGATGGCGCGATACGAACGGAAAATCTCACGATCAGTAGCACTCTCTTTTCTCTGATAGGGAATGGTCAATATGATTTCATTCGTGACAATCTAGATCTTAACATGCGAGCAAATATGAAAGGCTTGGCAGGGGTTTTTCTTTTTCCGGTAAGCAAGATCTTTGAATATAACGGGTCCGGATCGCTGAAAAATCCAGTTTGGAAACCGAAGTTAACGGATTAATCACTGATTCTGGATGAGCCCAATACACAAGCCAAAATATCCTCGTCTATTTGGCGCCCATACTTCTATTGCCGGAGGATTTGGAGAAGCAATGAGCAGAATCAAACGGATGGGCTTTCGTGCTGCTCAGATATTTGTTAAGAATAATCACCAGTGGTTTAATAAAAGTATCCCTGAGTCTGATTTGAGGGCGTTTGAGCAAGCCCGGTTAGAATTAAAAGATTTGAGTCTCTTCGGCCATACTGGTTATCTTATTAATTGCGCGAGCCCTCAGGAAGAGCTTTGGCAGCGCTCTATAGCTTCTCTTGTAGAAGAGATTCAACGAGCAGCAGTTTTGCAGATCCCATTTTTAGTGTTACATCCAGGCTCGCATGGAGGAAAGGGGATAGAATGGGGAATCAAGCGCTGTGCTGAGGCTTTAAATGAAGCATTATCAGAGACATGCCGAACAAGTGTAAAAATTGCTTTGGAGACTACGGCTGGGCAGGGCCATTGTCTTGGGGCTAGCTTTGAGGAGCTGGCGAGTATCTATTCCATCATCAAGCATAAGGAGCGGATTTTGTTTTGTATTGATACAGCCCACATTTTTGCGGCAGGGTATGATATTAGTAATGCGAAGGGTTATGATCGAGTAATGCAGGAACTTGAGTCTATCTTGCCCCGTGAACGAATTGCCGCATGGCATCTAAACGATTCTTCCGCTCCGTTGGGATCTAGAAAAGATCGGCATCAGCATTTGGGAAAAGGTTATATCGGAAAAGAGGGGTTTAAAGCTTTGGTCCACGACGAGCGATGGTTGGATTTACCGATGGTTTTGGAGACACCAAAGGGATCAGAGATGGATGAGGACCGAGAAAACTTAAAGTGGCTTTGTAGCTTGATTTGAGCAACTACTCTTGCAGGGCCTGGATAATATCGTCCGGTTCAATTTGATTCATACATGCAAAATCGATAGGGCATTCCTTCAAAAAACAAGGGCTGCAAGGGACGTGTTTATGAACGATCCGCACACGGCTGCCTAGAGGTTTGGTGTGTTCAGGATCTGTAGAGCCAAAGATTGCCACCGTAGGAACACCGAGCAAAGAGGCAACGTGCATGGCCCCGCTGTCGTTACACACTACAAGACGAGAACGTGCGACTTCGTGCATAAATTCATACAACGAAGTCTCACCGCAACGATTTTGAGCATCGGGCACATATTTGCGAATAATTTCTCCAAGTGGACGATCTTGAGGAGTGCCAAGGATCACTATGTTTGTGTCTATTAGCTCTTTGAGCATTTGAGCTAAGATACCATATTTTTCAGCAGGCCAGCGCTTGGCTGGACCATACTCCGCCCCGGGGCAAATCACAATTTGATTTAAGACTTCGTTAGCTTCCGGAATATCTAATTCTGGAAATTCTAAGTTTTCCTCTACACCTAGGTGCTTGACTAAATCATGATAGTAAAATTGATGATGCCTACGATGCCAGTTGAGGGATGGTTCGGGGATTGCTACATGGAGAAGTAGGGATCGGAAATGCCCTTGATAACCGATGATTTGTGGAATGCCTGCTAAGCGTGCTTCTAGTGCTACACGAAGGGATTGAGGGAGAAGTATCGCGGTTGCAAAGCGATGGGCCTTGTAAATTTGGGCTACCTGAAAAATTTTTGCTGGCGTCGGTATAGAGATGACTTCATCGATGAAGGGGCAAAGTTTCCATAGGTCTACGAGCTTGTCGGGGGTGGCGACGGTTAATTTAATTTGAGGAAACTTTTTTCGGACATTGCGAATAGCTGGCATGGACATGATTGAATCGCCAAGCCAGTTTGGGCTACGGATGACTACTGGACCGATTAGCTCCACCTCGGACATCGGGGAGGTTGTAGCGATTTTTTAAAAAAAGCCTAGCGCAAAAGTTGTTGCGATGACCGAGCGAAGTCCGATTTTATGAAGCGTGACCAAAGGTCGTGCTCAGGATTTCTTCTCAGCCAATGCATGTAGGAGTTTATCGTGTATCTGATCAAATCCGCCGTTGCTTAATATAAGCAAGACGTCGTTTACTTGTGCCGTGCTAAGGACTCGTTGAATGATAGCATCGACGTGTGGTTCGTAGTAGGCTGGCACTCCCTTGGCCTGAATATCTTTGACGACGCGTTCGGGATTGAGCCTTTCATTTTCGGGGATTTGTTGTAATGCTGCGACCTGAGCGACAATGACAGCGTCGGCTGTGGCGAGGGCATCGGGTAGTATGTTTTGAAAAACTGCACGACGTGTAGTGTTGCTGCGTGGTTCAAAAATAGCCCAAATTCGGGATCTGGGGTATTGTTGACGTATGGCTCGAATCGTCTCACGGATGGCTGTGGGGTGATGACCAAAATCATCAATGACGTGGATACCGTTTACTTCACCGCGATGTTGTTGTCTTCTGCGGACGCCTTTGAATTCTCGTAGAGCGATGGCTATTTGGTGGAGGGGAATCCCAAGATGTTGTGCGACGGTGATCGCCATCGCTGCATTGCGTATGTTGATTTCACCGGCCATAGGCAAGGTAAAGCGTTGATTCAGATAAGTGAAGGCGCTGTATTGTGGATGAAGTTGTATGTCGGAGATGTTCTGTACGCCGCTGTTTTTACGCATAGATACACCGATCTTCTTGGCTAATGCTGTAGAGGCGACTTCACAGGCATGAGTATCATCAGCGTTGTATATAACGAGGCCGTTCTGCGGGATAATGTTCATCAAGCGACGAAACGAGAGCTTGATTGCATCTAGGTTTTCATAGATGTCGGCATGATCGAACTCGATATTGTTGATCACCACAATTTCTGGTAGGTAGTGGATAAATTTGCTTCGTTTATCAAAAAAGGCTGTGTCATACTCATCGCCTTCGAGTATCCAAAAATCACTTTGGACATGACGGCATCCGAGTCCGAAGTTTTCAGGTATGCCTCCGATCAAAAATGATGGATGAAGCTGGGCAGACTCTAGTAACCATGCGGTGATTGAAGTAGTTGTAGTTTTGCCGTGCGTGCCAGTGATTACAACATTACGCTTTCCGCGCAGAAAATAGGTCTTGAGGGCTTCAGGAAGAGAAATATAAAAACGCTTTTGATTTAAAACGGCCTCGATTTCAGGGTTGCCACGTTTAATGGTGTTGCCGACGATGATGATAGAGCTCGGATCGCCGGGTAAATTTTCTGGACGATATCCTTTTTGCACTGAGATTCCTTCGTTTTCTAAAAATGTCGACATGGGGGGATAGATCTGTTCATCACTTCCGGTGACCTTGTAGCCTTGGCGCTTGAGCATGGCAGCGACAGCGCCCATTGCAGTGCCACAGATTCCGATGAAATGAAACGGTATAGAAAAATCATGAAGGCCTAGCGGGACTTGGGAATTATTCATAAATGTAGAGAGGATTTAGGAAGAACCTCAGATGATATTGGCAATTTTATTCCAAGGAAACAATTAATGCCTTGATAAATTTCAGTTTGCAGGCAACATATCGCGATAGTTATGGACAAAAACACTAAAAACTCAGTGATAAAGCAATATCGGATTCACGAGACAGATACTGGTTCAGCTGATGTGCAAATTGCTTTATTAACACACCGTATTTCCAGACTCACTGAGCATTTACAGAACAATAAGAAAGATCACAGCTCTCGACGAGGTCTCATCGGTATGGTTAATCGCCGACGTAAGCTTCTCGCATACCTGCAGCGACAGGATAGACAACGGTATGAGTCTATCATCAAATCTTTAGGGTTGAGAAAATAGTGTTGCCTGACGTTGCAGCAAAGTTAATAAAATTCAAAGGGGGTGCTAGAATAGTAGGCACTGTTCTACCTACTACCAGCTCTCAGCAGAGCGAACTGCTGCAGGTTTAGTTCATCCATGATGTCTATGTTTACTTCACATAAAATCACAATTAACATCGGCCGTCACCCAATTACTATTGAAACAGGAAAGCTCGCGAAGTTAGCCGACGGTGCAGTCACCGTTTCTTATGCGGAAACGATGGTATTAGTTACAGCTGTATCGGCCACTACTATCAAAGAAGGACAAGATTTTTTTCCTTTGACCGTTGAATATCGCGAGAAAGCGGCGGCTGTCGGGCGGTTTCCAGGGGGCTATTTCAAGCGTGAAGGGCGTCCATCTGAAAAAGAAATTTTGACTTGTCGGATGACGGATAGACCTTTGCGACCCCTTTTTCCTAAAGGCTATCTTTATGAGACACAGATAATTACGACACTTCTTTCGGCTGATGGTGAAAACGATGCAGATATCCTGAGCATCAATGGGGCTTCAGCGGCACTTATGATCTCGGATATTCCTTTTCAGGGGCCCATCGGCGCGATACGACTGGGGCGCGTCAAGGGACAATACATTATCAATCCATCTCACGAGGAGCGTGCCTTAAGTGATCTCGATCTGGTGTATGTCGGAACAGAAAACCACGTGTTGATGATCGAAGGATCAGCGAGTCAACTGCCGGATGAGGATTTTGCTGCAGCACTCAGTTTTGCTCAAGCGCAGATCCAACCACTTATTCATGCTCAGAAAGAATTTGCTGCTCGCGTAGGCAAGCCCAAGCGAAACCTCCCGCTTTTTACCGTTTCAGAGAATCTTTTAGAGATCGCATATCAAGTCGCTGCAGATCGAATTGAAGAAGCCATCTATCAGCCAAGTAAGATTCAACGTCAAAATGCTACAGATGCGCTGAAGGACGAGGTGCGAGCTGCTATTCTGAAGCAATATCCCGGAGCAACAGATTTTGAGATTAACTCCGCCTTTGATCATCTCCAAAAGAAAGCTTTTCGCCGATCTATACTTGATTTCGGAAGACGCTGTGATGGCCGTTCGCCAAATGAAATCCGCCCACTTTATGCTGAGCATGGCCTTTTCCCCCGCACTCATGGCTCAGCGCTTTTCTCTCGGGGAGAAACACAAGCAATATGCATGGCGACATTAGGTTCACTCGACGACGCCCAGGAAATTGATGCCTACACTGGGGGAGAAAGAACCAAGCGCTTTATCTTTCATTATCATTTCCCGCCATTTTCTGTTGGAGAAACCGGACGCGTTGGCGGGCTCAACCGGCGCGAAGTCGGCCACGGAGCGCTTGCGGAACGTTCCTTACTGCCGGTTATTCCGCCGCAAGATAAATTTCCATACGCTATTCGCGTAACATCGGAAGTCCTAGAATCAAACGGCTCAACATCAATGGCCTCGGTCTGTGGTGGCACACTAGCCCTGATGGATGCTGGGGTTCCCATTATCGCACCGGTTGCCGGCATATCAGTGGGATTAGTCACCGAATACAACGAAAATGGGCAACTCCTCCGATATATATTACTCGATGACATCATCGGTTCAGAAGACCATTTTGGTGATATGGACTTCAAGCTATGCGGCACTCGCAAAGGCGTCACAGGTTTTCAACTCGACCTTAAACTTCCCGGCATTCCTGTCTCCCTCCTGCAAGAGGCTGTTCGCAGAGCTTCTGCGTCAAGACAAACGATTCTAAGCTACATGGAGAAAATCATTGCTGCACCACGAGCTACACTTTCTCCGTACGCACCGCGAATCGAAACCATCAAAATCGACCCGGAAAAAATCGGGCTTCTGATCGGTCCAGGCGGTAAAACCATAAAAGGCATTACGACTGAGACTGGTGCGCAAATCAGCATCGAAGACGATGGCACCGTCAGAATCTATAGCAACAATGCTCAAAGCCTAGCTCAAGCCCTCAATATCATTGAAGACCTTTGCGGAGAGGTCGTAGTGGGAAAGCTGTATCGCGGCAAAGTGACAGGTATTAGAGAATTTGGTGCTTTTGTCGAAGTTAAATCTGGCCGTGATGGGCTAGTGCATATTTCTGAACTCTCCGATGCTCGAGTTGAGCGTGTCGAAGATGTCCTCAAAGTAGGAGATGAGACCTGGGTAAAATGTATCGGCATTGATGACAGAGGGAAAATAAAACTCAGCCGAAAAGCAGCTCTACGAGAGCTTGCTGAGCGAAAAAAGAACTAATCACGATGTGCACTCTCCCATGAAAGGGAAGAATGCAATACTCGCCAGCTTGATCATATCTCTTGTTCCTCTCTTTCTCCCAGGGTGTAAGTTCGACTCTTCAAAGACTTCTCCGCGATCACCTCAGGTTTTCCTAATCACAGAATTTCCGATCTACGAACCCTATGTCGCTGAAATTTGCGGACAGATACTCAGCATCCAACCTGAAGTTCGCATCCAAGATTTGATCCGCACCTCCTCTCAAAATAGCCTCTCCCAAAATGCCGTAATTCTAGATCAGATTGCTTATAATCTACCCCAAGGCTCTATCATTTTGGCGATTTTGAATACAGCAATCCGTGCCGAACATCCGCCTCTTCTTGTCAAGACTAAAAAAAATAAATTTTACATCGTGCCCGATAACAGCCTTATCACTCTAGTCCTAGAAAGAGAAGGTCTAGAACAAGCATGGCGGTTGAACGTTACTGAACACCACGCCCAGCAGATTAGCAACACCTACCCCTACAGAGAAATCTACGCCTCGGTAACAGGAAAGTTGGCCTCTGGTATCCCACCTGAGAAACTCGGCACACCAACCCGCGATATCTCTAAAAAACATATTGAGCGTCCTTCCTCTATCGCCCAAACAATTACTGCAAAGATCCTCCATATCGATAGCTATGGCAATCTGATCACCAATGTTCCTAAAGACTTCTCTCCGATCCTCATCCAGGACTCCATGCTTCGTGTGGATATAGGTAAAAAATCTATCTCAGCTCCTCTGGTCAAAGATTACCGAGACGTTCCAGTCGGACGGTTTGCTCTCGTATTCAACAATCAAAACTTACTTGAGCTTACCGTTCATCAAGGAAGCGCTGCCTCGGAATTCAAAAATATCACTCCAGGCACAACAATAACAATCCTTCCTTGAATTCACTCAGCAATAAAATCCTCGCCTTTGTAGAAACGACAAATTCCTCTCCGCGTCTTCTCAACAAACTCGATAAATTCAAATGCCTCGCTGCTTTTCCAATCCAGCCCCTTGATTTTTTCTATCGCCTGCGCGCGGTTTAATCCCTCACGATATAAAATAAAAAATATCTTCTCCAACTCTCGTCGCACTTGCTCCGAAATTCCCGCTCGTCGCAGCCCTACGCGATTCAGCCCCGAAACTGCGTTCGTTCCGACCGCCATAGCAAACGGGGGCACATCTTTGCCGACAGCAATATTCCCGCGCAAGATAGCCAGACGTCCAATTCTAACATGCTGATGCACAACTGCTGCACCGCCTAAAAAGGCACGTCGCCCCACTTTTACGTGGCCTGCAAGTAATACATGATTTACGAGCACTACTTCATCTTCCACATGACAATCATGTGCGACGTGCGCGCCAACCATAAAAAAACAGCGGCTACCAATCTGCGTTATCCCACCATCTCTCGATCCTCGATGGATGGTAACATACTCTCGGATGACGTTATTGTCTCCAATTTTCACCAAGGCATTTTCACCACGGTAATTTACATCCTGTGGATCAGCTCCAATAATTGCCCCATATCCGATTAAATTACCCTCGCCCATCTGCACTGAACCTGTCACCACTGCATGGCTTCGGATAATGCATCGATCGCCGATGATAGCGCCTGCCTCTACGACAGCTCCTGCTTCGATCCTTACATCTTGACCTAGGATCGCCTTTTCAGAAACGATGGCTTGCGAATCAATATGCGTCATAATCTCCCCGCCTCTCGAAAACTATAATACGGTAGCCCACTTGGGGAGTGTGTAGAGCCAATAATGATGTGATCTAAAAAAGCTAGGTTTAGAATTTCCGCACAACGTTTAAGTTCTCCTGTAATCTTGATATCTGCAGATGAAGGCTGTGGATCTCCTGAAGGATGATTGTGCACAAGCATGAAATTCTTGTAGCCGTGAAGAAGCACTACCCGGAGCAAATGTCGCAAGTCGACTATCGAAGAGTTCTCTGTCCCATTGTTGATTCGTTCCATCCCCATGAAAGCAAGGCGTGTATTCAGTAAAATGACCTTAACTTCTTCTCGACCGAGCATGCGCATTTCATCGCTCAAAAAATCATAAACTTTCTGTGGATTATCTAAAATTATTGGTTCGCTTCGATCTTGGCGAAGGCGCACGGCTAGCTCGAAAGCAGCTTTCAACGTTATAGCCTTAGTTTTGCCAACGCCTCGAATAGCGGCGAGCTCTTGCCATGGGGCGCGACTCAGCTGTTCGAGACTACCGTATTGTCTTAATAATTGTGCGCCGACGTTTACGGCTGATTTTCCTTTCACTCCGGTGCGTAGAAGAATAGCGAGAAGTTCCGAAATACTTAAGGCAGAAGGGCCTCGAGATGCGAGTCGTTCTCTCGGGCGTTCTTCAACGGCCATCTCAGCGATTTTCAGGTTCTCACTCATGAGTTGTTCTCATTCAACTCGTTTATCTTTAAGCTCCACTGCTTCAATTTCCCATGGAGATACCAAGGGACGTATCCCTCGATTTTAACCGACGCATCGATGTATTCCACACGCACGACTTCGCCATGATCGTAGATTTCTGCAATTCTTGTGCCTTCGCTCTGCGGAATCAACCAGTATCCGTGTTGCCGCCATTTTACTAGATGTTGAGCTAGACAATTTGTCAAGGCGTTTAGTCCTTCCTGTTTTATTGCTGAGACGGCTACGCTGTTGGGATACTCCATGAGCACGCGCTCGATGAGCCCTGCTGTCATTACGCAATCGGTCTTATTGAAAACCAAAATCTGAGTCTTATCATGCGCGCCGATTTCGCAGAGCACTTCTTTTACAGAGGCTATTTGTTCCTCAAAATGTGAATGGCTTAGATCGACTACATGCAGCAGTAAATCTGCGTTCACGACCTCTTCCAAAGTTGCTTTGAAAGATTCGATCAACTTGTGTGGCAACTTGCGAATGAAGCCAACAGTGTCTGATAAAAGTAGCTTATGTTTATTAGGAAGCTGAACTAAACGCGTAGTAGGATCCAATGTCGCAAAGAGTTGATCTGCAGCATAGACATTGGCTTGAGCGAGCCAATTAAATAGCGTGGACTTTCCGGCATTGGTGTAGCCTACTAGGGCTACCATCGGAACATTTCTGCGAAGCCGTCCGGAACGTTGCACATTTCGAACGCGCCGAACTTCTTCTAGATCCTCTTTAAGCCGAGTGATTCGTTCCTGCACTCGACGCCGATCAACCTCTAATTGGGTTTCGCCGGGGCCACGTGTTCCAATTCCACCGCTTTGGCGTGATAAGTGAGTCCACATCCTTGTGAGACGGGGTAGGAGATAATTAAGTTGAGCCAATTCAATCTGAAGCTTTCCTTCTCGCGTTCGTGCGCGTTGAGCAAAGATATCTAGAATGAGCTGAGTGCGATCAATAACTTTCCTCGAAAGAGCCTTTTCAAGATTTCTTCCCTGAGCCGGTGTCAACTCATCATCAAAAATTACAGAGTGTGCACGGCCCTGGATACAACGTTCACGAACCTCCTCGACTTTTCCCTTGCCAATGTAGTAGGGTGCTGTGGGATTAGGCAGACGCTGTAAGACTTCACCGATGACTTCGCCTCCCGCTGTTTTTACCAGCGCAGCAAGCTCCTTCATCGATTCTCGTTCAATCCATGAAGCCTCTTTATCTCGTTGCACGCCGACTAAGACAGCTCGCTCGACTTCAGTTTTACGGATAGTCGAATGTAGTTTCATCAGTCAGCTGATCTTGTGGTCATTTGCAGTATTTTATCGGCCAAAGTGTCTGTTGTTAAGCCCGATACATTTAGGATTTGCCAACACAATTCTTTTTTAAACCAAGTGTATTGTCGTTTACGATACTGCCGAGTCTCAGTGAAAATGTTCTCTTTGAGCTTCTGTAAATCAGGCTTCTGGCTTGACTCATCTTGGAGAAAGTTGGCTATCTGGCCGTAGCCAATCGCTGCATGGTTTAGAATTTTCTCTGGTGCGTATTTTTTAAGTAGTTGGCGGACTTCTTCCAGCCAGCCTTTTTTAAACATTTCCTCGATCCGATTTTGGATTCGCTCTATTTCTTCCTTTTCGTTTCGGCGGATCCAAAAATAATGCGCTTTTTTATCACTGAGCAGAGAACTATGTTGCTGCATTTGCCATTCGAGGATTGAACGCCCAGTCGCCATTTTTACAGCTAAAGCACGAATCAGTCGGCGTGGATTTTTTATGTCAATTTTTTTTGCAACTTTAGAATCTGTAGTTTGAATTAGGGCTTGCAATTCTTGAAGAGATAGGGTTTGCAGCTTATTCAGTATCTCGCAAGGGATGGGCGGGACTTCGGCGATACCTTCTCTTAGAGCTCTTAAATAAAGGCCGCTACCTCCACAGATGATCAGTGCACGATGCGAAAAATGCCTAAAATGCTCGGCTGCAGCCTTGAGGTAATCGGCAACTGAAAAGCGCTGTTCGGGTGTAGCTAGATTAAGCCCACCGTGTAGGATCTCAGCCTGCTCTTCACGAGTGGGTTTTGCCGTGCCTATGTCCATGTCCTTGTAAACCTGCATCGAGTCAGCAACAAGGATTGTTGCCCCCAGTCGCCGTGCTAGAGCAAGGGCTAACTCGCTTTTGCCGACAGCAGTAGCACCTGCTAATACGATGATCATGCGCGACGCAAGGTGATAGTTTCAATCAAGTGAGGAGGGATCTCTTCAAGAAAACGGGATGGTTTTTGCCAAAGTTCAAAATGATTACTGCCCATGCTTCTCATCATAGGGTAAATTAAATAAAGCTCACGACGGGCGCGAGTGATAGCAACATAGAAGAGCCTTCTTTCCTCCTCGAGGGTTTCCGGCTGTTCAAGGCTTTTAGCGGAGGGGAAAAGTCCGTCACAAAGCATGATGATAAACACTGTGTTCCACTCAAGCCCTTTTGCTTGATGAATCGTGCTGAGGCGAACGCGACGGCCGTCATCACTATAACCCGCAGCATTTTCGTCACCGTTCGTAAGAAGTGCCATCTGGGCTAGAAATTCTGTTGTGCTTTGGAACTGTTCAGCAAAAGATTGAAGCTGGACGAGATCCTCGAGGCGCGTCATGTAATCGGCCTCCCGTAATTGAATATAATCGCGGTAAAAGCGCTCAACAATCAATTTGATTTGCTCAGCGGGCTTATCCCTCAGCTCTGGGCTTTGTAGAGCGAGGTCCAATTCATGCCAGAGCTGAAGAGATGTGGCTGACCGCGCTGTGGCGGGCATTTGATTAAGAGGTTTACCCTCTACGAAGCTTTTCCACATCCGTCGAGCAGACTTTTCACCAATGCCTGGCATCATTTTAGCTACGCGATGAAATGATAACTCGTCTGAGCGATTAACAGCGAGTTTCAGGAAAGCAGCTACATCTTTGATGTGCATCTGCTCAAAAAAACGTAGGCCGCTAGTGATTTGAAAGGGGATTCGAGCTCGGGTCAGCTCAAGCTGAAGTTCCATTGCATGGAAGTGAGATCGATAGAGAACGGCCATTTCGCTCCATGGTTGACCTCGTTCATGGGCATGCTGTAGAGCCTGAGCAATAAAAAGGGCTTGCTCACGTCCATCACGAGCTACGACTTGAACGGGCTTGGCTCCATCGCGTATATGAGAATGCAGTTCTTTTTTGAATTGATAGCGATTGTGGGCAATCGAAGCGTTGGCTACGGCTAGTATTTGTGGTGTGCTGCGGTAATTCGTGTGAATGGTTATTTTTCGTGCATTCGGGTAGCGTTCGAGAAAAGTCAGGATATTTTTGAAGTTTGCCCCTCGCCATGAATAGATGGATTGAGCGTCATCGCCGACCACCATCAGCTGTTTGTGAGCCGAAGCCAGAGTGTCAATGAAATCAGATTGGATCTTGTTTGTGTCTTGATATTCATCTACGAGGATATGCTGAAACTCCAGCTGGTAATGTTCACATATCTTTGAGTTTTCCCGAAGCAACTGGAGCGCTAAGACGAGGAGGTCATCATAGTCTACAGCATTAAGCTTTCTTTTTTTATTTTGATAGGCGCGGAGGATGGATTGGATTTCACCTGAAAACTTTTCTAGGTGAGGGAAATCGCGCTGGAACAGTTGATCTAGTGATAGGCACTTATTGAGAGACAGGCTTTGTAGTTCTAATAGCAGTTCAGGTTTGGGGGTATCTTTTTTATCCCATCCTAATTCTTTGAGAGTCGCCTGGATAAGTTGCTTACAATCTTCACGGTCGAGTATTGTGAATTGTGTGTCCAAACCCAGAATTGATGCGTGACGGCGAAGGAGCCGGTTGGCGATATGGTGAAATGTGCCGCCCCAGAGGCCTGTAATATCATGAGGTAGTAGGTTTGCGACGCGCTCGAGCATTTCACGCGCAGCTTTGTTGGTGAAGGTCATGAGTAAGATATTTTGCGGGGCTACTCCGTTTTCGATCAGATACGCTACGCGATAAGTTAATGTCCGAGTTTTTCCACTTCCGGCACCTGCAATTACAAGCACTGGGGAGGGAGGAGAAAAGACAGCTTCGAGTTGTTCAGGGTTCAGAAATGAAGCGTAATTAATTTTGATCATCCAAAGATGCTGGAGAGGCGATTAATGCTAAAGCTTCAGAAAGATTGATTTTATGCTCGTAGAGGGCTTTGCCGATAATTGCACCATATAGAGCTTGAAGCCCCTGTAGACGCTTTAGGTCTTCTATTGAGGCGATACCGCCTGAGGCGATAATTTGGAGTGGAGTCTGATCTATTAACTTTTTAAGTGCTGAAAGGTTGGGGCCTGTGAACATTCCATCTGTTGAAATGTCTGTGTAGATAATTGTCTGAACTCCAATTTGGGCTAGTGTTTTTGCGAATTCAATAGCATCCCAACGGCTCATCTGGGTCCATCCTTGTATTGCGACATATCCATCTCGAGCGTCTATGCCGACAACGATTTTTTCAGCTCCGTGTCGTTTGATTGCTGATTGAACGAAGTCCAACGATTCTGTTGCTCGTGTGCCAAGAATCGCGCGCTTAACACCAGTTTCAAATACTTGATCCAGAGCTTCCATGCATCTGATTCCTCCGCCGAGCTGCACCGATAGTCCTGTGGTGGTGACAATGGCTTGGACGTGCTGGAGATTGCAGAGTTGACCAGTAAATGCACCATCGAGGTCGACGATATGGAGCCAATTTGCTCCTGCTTTTTTCCACCGTAGCGCTTGATCGGTAGGGTCTTGGTTATAAACGGTGCATCGGTCGCGTTTCCCTTGCTGTAGCCGCACGACTCGACCTCCGAGAAGATCTATAGCTGGGAAAAGAATCATGAGTGAAGCGCAGTATGTGAAAGATGGATGAAGTTTTCGAGGATTTTAAGGCCGACTCGTTGGCTTTTTTCAGGATGAAATTGGGTGCCGAACAAGTTTTTGTGGCCTGCAGCTGCTGCAAATGTGACACCATAGGTGCAATGAAGAATTACCGTCTCATCGAGAAGGCCTTCAGGGTAGTAGCTGTGGACGAAATAGACGGAGTCTTGTTCTCTGAGTCCATAGACTATGGGTGAGTGAGGGTTAGTGATGGTGATGGTGTTCCATCCCATGTGAGGGACTTTAAGAGTGGAGAGTTTGAATCGCACAACACGTCCCTGCAGGAGCTTTAATCCTGGAATACCTGGGGATTCTTCGCTGGATTCGAATAGGGCTTGGTAGCCTAGACAGATTCCTAAAAAGGGCCGATCGGCGGTGACCCATTCGTGTATGGCTGAGATGAGGCCAGCTTTTTGTAAATTATTCATGCAATCTCCGAAAGCTCCGACTCCTGGTAGAATGAGGCCTAGGCAATCGTTGAGATCGTCAGGAGTTAAAATTTTTTTGTGTGGGGTTTTGAGATATTCTAGGGCTTGTTCTACGCTGCGAAGATTGCCCATGCCATAATCGATCACGCCTATCATAAAAACAAAATGCCCCGGCTAGGATTCGAACCTAGAACCTAATGATTAAGAGTCATCTGCTCTACCGTTGAGCTACCGAGGCGGGCGATGATATATAATAAAATCCTAGATTGAAGCTAGCAACAGGAATTTGCGATGTGCGCTGCTTTGTTTAGGGTTTAAACTCGATAAAGTAAGGGGTGAGGGGAGGGATTGGTGGAATGAGAAGTGTGAATTGATCGCCTTCTTTTTTGATTTCTAGGGTTAATGGATCTTCGCTGCTTGTAGATAGAATTTCTTTCGCGATGGTCGTTTCTTTTAATCCCATGATTGCTGCGGCTTCTTGGGGGATGGTGAGCGGGATTTCTTGGGAGGGATTTTCTTTGTGGAGGTTGGCGATGACTATGACCGTCTTGCCTTGTGGGCCATCGGTGCGAGCATAGGTGAAAAGCCAGCGGCCCATATCTTGACTTCCGTGGACTTTGAGATTTTCACGGTTTGCGTTTTGCAAGGAAACATAATGGCCGGATTTGAAGGGTGCTTGGGCTACGATTGTGATGAGACGCGAATAAAAAGCGCGTAATTCTTTTTGCTCGGGTGAAAGTAGTCCTCCATCGTAGGAGTGGTTATTGACCCATTTTACGAGTTCAGGCACTGACCAATAGTCGAATATCGTTGTGCGACCATCGTCACCTCCAAATCCTTCGGCTCCGATGGCGGGTTCACCGACCTCTTGGCCGTGGTAAAGCATTAGTGGCGCTGAAGAAAGACCATAGAGAATGCCACAGGCTGAACGTCCAACATTCATTCCGCCTCCTCCCCACTCTTTTGGGGAAGCAATTCGGATCTCGTCGTGGTTTTCACCATAGCGGAGTGAGTTGTGGAAGATATAGGGCTGTGAGAGTTTCATGGCTTGCTCGATCTCGTTTGCGGAGGCGCCGTGGTCGTAAATGTCTTTGATTTTGTCATAGGTGGGATCGTCATAGACTGAGTCGAAACCGGCTTCGAGGAGGTCGATCATAACATTTCCCATAGAAGCTACGAGGGGGTTGCCGGAGGGAACCTTGGCGGGGTCATCGTTGTATGCTTCGGCAATGAAGATCACGTGAGGATTTCGCTCTCTTGCTCGATCGATGAGCCAACGCCAGAATTCGGGTGGGACCATGTGTGCCATGTCGCAGCGAAAACCATCCACACCGAGTTTTTGCCAATGCGCGATGACGGCGTCCATTTTACGCCATGTGTCAGGGATAGGACGGTCGGGATGCTGGCCATGGGGATATTCGCGGATGTCAGTTTTGAGGAAGTGAAAGCCGTAGTTGAGTTTTATGGTCTCATACCATGAGCCGAGGTCGGGACGCCATGTGGCTTGATTGTTTCCGGTGACCTTGCCGTGGTCCATCTCTCCCTCAAAGAGACCGTCGCATTTTATGCCAGGAATTTTGCAGGTGGGTGAAATGGGGTTTCCGTTTGGGGGATCGCAAGTGGGTAGTTTTAGAGGGGGACCGTCTTGATTGGGTTCGAGGTAGAAGAAGTTGTTGTTGGGGTCAAAAAAAACTGAACGGTCATCGCCTTGTCCGCCACGGCCTTTGGTGCCGAAGTTGTGTTCGGGTGCTACGTCTGAGTAGTAACTGCGTGCGACGTGGTTGGGCACGAAATCTATGAGTGCTTTCATGTCATGTTGATGGAGTCGGTTCACGAGGGCTTTGAATTCTTCTAGGCGGTTCTTGGGGTTCTGTGCATAGTCGGGGCAGACATCGAAATAATCTCGGATTGCGTAGGGGCTGCCTGCTAGTCCTTTGAGGAGATCGACATCGTCTGCGGGTTGCCCAATTTCGGAGTAGTCTGTGGCGGTGGCTTGTTGGATGACGCCGGTGAGCCAGATGGTGTTGAAGCCCATTTGCTTCAGGGATTGGATGGCTGCGTCGTTTATTTCATTAAATTTTCCTACGCCATTTTCTTTGAGGGTGCCATTGGGTTTGCGGGTTTCGTTGATGTTGCTGAAGGTGCGGACGAGGAGTTGGTAGATGCGCAAGCGGTCTTCTTTTGCATTGTGTCGGCGATGAAGGGTGGCGAAGGTATCGGTGGAATTTGCTGATAGGTTGAGGAGATGATGTTGGGGTAAATAGGCGTCTCCACTGGTGGGAAGGGTGTGGGGAACGCTGGAGGCGATGAGGCGTCCCCAGCCATTGTTTTCGCTCATGTCTTTGATCCAAAGTGCGAAGGGGATGGCTTGTGGATCGGGGATGTCGGTGCGAGGGATTTGGATGTGAAGGGTGTTGTTATTCCATTTTGCGGTAAAGATGTCATCTGCCTGCTGACGTTCGCTCCATAGTGTCTTTTCCCAGCTTCTAACGTAGCGGTGAAAGGTGAGGGGAGTGCCGACAACGTTGTAATGCCGGATGGCGCGGAATGAGAGAAAAGTTGTAGAACCTTCGATATCTTTTGCATAAGTTATGATTGCGGATCCTTCTTGTTTGTGGCCGATGGCGATTTGAATGGAAAGGGGACGGGAGGTGTCGAGTAGATCGCCCTGGAGTTGGACGTGGAGAGAGGTTTGATCAGGGTAGATTGAAAGTTGGATATCGCGCGTGAGTTGTTGTTGCCATGTGGGCGATGGTTTTTGGGAGGAGGAGGCTGCGTGGATGGGAGGGTTTTCTGTTAGAATGATAAACGCAGTGATTATAGAGTTGACTGGGCTGAAAATTTGAAAAAGACGTGGGAGTGATCCGTATATGAGATTCATAATGAGGTTGGAAGTGTTTTAGACGACTTCAATAGCTTGTTGTTTTGTCTTTTGTGGAGTCGTGCAATTGGGTTGTGGTGACGCAGTAAGGGGAGTGGGGTCTGAGTTGATATCGTATGAATTGGAGTGTTGCTGCAGGAGTGCGCTATTGCGGGGGATCATGTTTTCGAGATAGAAACTCGCCTGATATTTGAGGGGGATAAGTAGTGTCATTAGGGCTTCTTTCCAACTTCCATCTACAAAGTAGGGATCTCGACGGAAGTGCCCTTCGTTATCCATTTCAACCCATAGCCAAGTGTAGCTTCCGACTGAGGCTGCGAAGCCGCCAACTTGGGCAACGATCAAGCTGCGGCTGTTATCTTCGAAGACTTCGACTTGGCAGACGAGCTCTCCGCCGTCTTTGGTTTTCCAGCGTAGATCCCAATATTTTGTGCGATGATCACTAGGCCAAGTCTCTCCATTTTTCATCACTAAGAGGATAAGGGCTTGGGAAAAGCGTCTCCAGTCTTCCTCATGCCATGGGGTGGGATTCAAGATGTTTTTGGCGCGCTGTATGCGTGTTTTCCATTCCTCGATGAGTCGACGGAATTCGACAAGACTGGTCATCTTAAAACAGAGGGAGGAAATTATCTTCGTGTGGGTAGGGCAGTAGCAGCCGACGGGGATTGGGAAAGGGTGCTGGAGGGGGAGAGTCGAGTGATGAGGCGACTTAGCTCGCGATATTGTTGGTCACGTAAGTTTTTTTCTTGGCGTATTTGTGTAGCTAATGTGTCTACTTGTCCTTTGGTGCGGGTTGTAAGCTCGCGGAGCTCGCGATGTGATCGTGCTAGTTCTAAGTTTTGACGATTGAGTTCATCGATTTGTTTTTGAGCTTTGTTGAGTTCAATTTGTAAACGGTCTATACTTGCCTGTAGCGTAGAAATTCTGGAGGTGAATTTGCTTTCGACTTCGGCAATTGTTGCGCTTTGATCGTTTAGGCGATTCCAGATAACATATCCTCCGTATGTTGCTAGGGCAAAGGCTCCAATGATTAGGACCAGAAAGCTCAGACTGATGACAGTAAGAATCCGACCTATGGATTTTTGCTCAGCGGCTTGACGCTGGACGTTTTCGCGAAAGTCAATGTTCCGCAGTTTGCTTGATTGAGTGGGTGTGGAGTGAAGAGAGGGGTTCATAGAGGTGGTGTTTGTTGATGAGTTGTATTGGGTGTTGGGTTGTGGGTTTTCTGAAGGTTGAGAGGGGGGAGTGGATGAGTTTTGGGACGGAAATTCTGATTTTTCTGCTGTTGACGGGCAATTAAGTGGATTGTGGGCTGTAGATTGATTCTCTGTTGCAGGATTGGTAGAGGTAGCGGGCGCCGGTGATGAAGAGGAAGGCGGGGTAATGTTTGAGCGGGATTGGTATTTGAAAGCGCTGTATCGAGCTTTATTAATCCTGTTTTGTAGATAGGATCGGGAGGTCGGTATGGGTAAAGGATCGGGGGAAGTAGTGTTCGGAGGGGATGACGTTTGCTGATTAGTCGGCGGTGCGTTTGTGGGAGATGAATGATTGGTCTCTGATGTGGCATCAGAAGGGTGTGGGGAATTTTCACAAGGATTAACGTTGACGGTGAGTTTGGCAGTCTCCTCAAGCGCGTCGTAGAAATCAAAGAGAGAGGTTTTTTTTAATTCAGTTGTGCTCTCATCCTTTGAAGTTTCTTTTTTAGAACGGAAAGTTGAAGAAGAGGAGGAAAAGCGAGGAATTCTTGAGCTCATGTTGAGGTTAACTGATAGTGCTGATTTTTACGATGGCATCAACGATTTTTTTTGGATTGTTTTTTCAATGCTTCTATCTCTTCGGGCAAAAAGCCTCTTGGGATGAGAATTTGGCCATTGGTTATAGGGACGTCGAGCACTGGAGCGTAGATAACACGGCCGTTTAGCATGAAGACTAAGATGCGCCCTAGATTCTCACTTGTGCAAGTGGCTAGTGAAATTCTGCCACGGCGGTTTAGGGTGATTAAGGCGCCAAGCCCTTGATTGGTGATGCGTGCTTCGATTGCTTGGATGTCGTTCTCGCTGATTTCTGGGATTACGCGAACGTAAATTTTTTGTTCTGGATCGGTCAGATAAACTTCCTGCACCTGTGTAGGAGCTAAACCTGCAGCGTAGCCCGTCTCGATGTGAGCACGAAAAGTGTGCTTGGATTTGGGGGAAGCTCCTTCGCTAGTTTGTAAGCCATAGTTGTGATAGAGGAAAATTAACACAAGGCATATGAGATATGCTCTGAGGTTCATTTAGAACTGACCTTAGAAGATGAGTTTGTATCCGAAGAAAGATCGAAAAGTTTCCAGAACTCGGGGTTACTCTGTAAGGCGGTCTCTTCAGTTTGAACCAAGTTAGACCGAAAAATAAAGTCCTTTAGCGTGTTTTTGTGAAGGATGCGATGGACGAGTATGCCACGATCAGTTTTTTCGAAATAGATACGGTAGTCTTTTGTGCGATAGCGGTATAGAGTGCGGTCGTTGCGTTGTAATTTTCCAAATTTTTCGGGGTCTAGCTTGCTTAAATCACAGGGAAGAGAATAAAAATCAGAAAGGATCGAGAGTTGCAGCGATTTAGGAAGGGCTGAGAGCTCTTGCGCGCATTGCTTTTGGATAATCACTTGGAAAGGAGCCATGGGGGGAGAATTGAGTTAATTTGAGGATAAATACAAGAGCTAAAAGGTCAATATATGAGATAGGGAGCGCGTTGGCGTCTGAATTTTTCAATATCTGGAGTGTAGCTCTCGATTAGCTCTTTTGCTCCCTTGCCTGAGGCAAAATGGATTCGGATTCGATCTGTCCCACAGATTAAGTCGAACATTTGCAGGTGCTTGGGGTTGCGCTTCTCGAAACTTTTGGCTCCAAATGTTTGAGCGATAGCATCGAGAATATGGATGCCTGTATCGAAGCAATTCACTTTTCTGAAATCAACTATGTGAGGCTGAGCGCCGCTGCAGAGTTGACCGCGCAGGGCGCCATAAAATGGCCTGAAAAAAGCAGGCCTGAAACGAACACCGGGAAGCTGACGATCGTTTAAATTCCTTGCGAATCGATATGCGTCTAGCCGCGGCAGGCCTAGAATTTGAAATGGTAACGTGTATCCGATTCCATGACTAATACGACCGTGCTCACCTACGAGACCGGTCATGGCATAGAAAAAAGCGCTCTCTGGGGATGGAATGTGAGGCGATGTCGGAACCCACACCAGTCCCGTATCGTGCCAAATCATTTCTCGTTTCCAATTATGCATTGGCACCACAGTAAGTGAGGGAGATGCCTCGATCCATTTTTCCCCGATAATCATCTTTGCTAGCTCACCGATAGTAAGCCCGTGAACATAGGGAATCTCCCATTGGCCAACAAAAGATCGAAATTGCGGATCCAGCAACGGCCCTTCGATGCGATTACCACCCAATGGATTAGGACGATCCAAAACATAAAACTCAATGCCCGCTTCACCTGCCGCCTCCATAGCAAGTCCAAGTGTGCTGATGTATGTGTAACTCCTGCTCCCGATGTCCTGAATGTCGAAAACTAGCACATCGATGCCGCGTAACATCTCTGGAGTGGGTTTTCTCGTCGGCCCATAAAGTGAGTAAACAGTTAGACCTGTATATTCATCCTTAAGGGTCGGAACATATTCACCGGCCGGCTCAGCACCGTAGATCCCGTGCTCAGGCGCAAATAGGGCGACTAAATTTACTTGTGGGGCCTGTCTGAGGATATCAACTGTAGATATGCCGAGTTCGTTAACTCCGCTTTGGTTGGTAATCAGTCCGACTTTTTTACCCTCCAGACCCCTAAATTGATTACTGGCTAGGACGTCTATACCGAGCACGACGCGATTTGAGTTACTGTGCGCAGATGAGAAATTCTCAGTCAGAATAAGGGTGAATAACAAGAAACTGCGCATGATTATCTTAAAGAACGATGCGAGATGAAGATTCATGGGCAGGAGTAAGGCTTGCAGAATGTGATGATATAATGGAAAAGTCAAAACATGAGCGCGCCGTTTGGATCTCTGTATTTAATTTTCATTCTATGGATTGTTGTGACGTGGCAGCGATATTGTCAGGCTCTTACAGCACGGTGGCTTGGGGATCTTAGCCCGAGAAGTGAGGGGCGCGAATCTCTGAATCCAATGAAGCACATCGACCTCTTTGGCACCATAATTATCCCATTAATAGGGATTTTGATGATTGGGGACGTGACGTTTGAACTTGTGCCGCTCTTTGGCTGGGGGAAGCGTTTGGAATATGATAGTCGAGTATTGCGCAACGGGGCAAAAAGTGAAGTAGTTCTCGGGGCTGTTGGTATAGTTTCATTGGTATTCGTTGCAGCATTAGTTGCAATACTCGGCAAGTTATTTATTGATTCAAACAGTCTCTTCTACCCTTTAATGGGTCAGACAGTCTTCGTTGCTGTTTTTCTGGCAGTCCTTAATCTCGTGCCGCTTCCTCCATTAGAAGGCTGGACGTGGTTGCGGGTTCTGATGGGATGGCATCGTGATTTTGAGAGGATGTATGCCCCTTGGATTTTTATTGTTTTCATCATCGTGATGAATTTTACACCCTTGCTGTTTGTTATATACGGCCTATCCAAAGCACTATTTCTTGTGCTTGTGTAAGGGGTTAGCCCACTCGTGAAACACTATTTCACCGCCTGATCGTTTATGGCGTTCGAGAAGTCTGTGGTGTCGGATACGGATCAAATCTGAATATCACTTCCCCTGGTTTAGCCAAGTTTAAGCGGTCTCGGACTAACCGTTCAAAATAATGCGGAGAGTGTTGGATGAGATAAATTTCGTTTTGTAAATCTAATTGTTTTTGCCGCTCTTGTCGAATGAGTTCGGCAATTCGGTCACGTTTAGCCTGGAATTCGTTCATCTGCTTTATTTGAGGGATGAAGAGCAAGATGATGATGACGATACTAATGATCAGCAATAATATCTTGAGCGTTTGTGAAACAAACCTGATGACAGGCGAAGCGCTCATTACGTCCAGCTATAAATCAATGCCTTATGTTTGTGAAGGCGGAATTAAATTACTCCTCCATAAACAGCTGCTGATCCCAATTCTTCTTCGATTCTTAGTAGCTGATTATACTTGGCAATTCGGTCCGAACGAGAGAATGAGCCTGTCTTTATTTGCCCGACATTCAGGGCTACTGCAATATCTGCAATGGTGGAATCCTCGCTCTCTCCCGAGCGATGGCTTAAAATCGAAGTATAACCAGCCCGCTTAGCCAATTCAACAGCCTCAAATGTCTCAGTTAGCGTCCCAATCTGATTTACCTTGATAAGGATTGAGTTCGCTACCCCTAAATCTATTCCTTTTTGTAAAAACTCTACATTGGTAACGAAAAGGTCATCGCCCACTAGCTGAGTATTGTGCCCCATCTCTTGAGTGAGAATTTTCCAACCGTCCCAATCATTTTCTGCAGTTCCATCTTCAATCGAGATGATCGGGTATTTGGATTGTAGCTCTTTGTAATAAGCCACGAGCTCGGCTGCCGTGCGTCTTGATCCGTCTGATTTTTTAAATACATACTGGCGAGTCGTTTCATCGTAAAATTCACTACTCGCTACATCTAATGCAATAAATATATCTTTCCCGAGTTCGTAGCCGGCTCGCTTCACTGCCTCTGCAATGCAGTCAAATGCTTCTTCGATGGACTTGAATGCAGGGGCAAACCCTCCCTCGTCCCCCACAGCTGTAGATAAATGCCGATCACGCAAGACATCCTTCAGTGCATGAAAAGTCTCAACGCCATAACGGATCGCCTCAGAAAAAGTCGGCGCGCCCTTTGGAACGATCATAAACTCCTGAAAGTCAATAGGCGCATCACTGTGGGCGCCACCGTTGATAATGTTAGCAAGTGGCACAGGCAACGTCCGAGCCCCCGTGCCTCCTAAATAACGATATAGTGGCAGCCCTAGTGATGCGGCTGCAGCGCGCGCAGTTGCCATTGAAACACCCAGGATAGCATTCGCGCCGAGTTTGGATTTCGTTTTCGTGCCATCCAACTCAAGCATAACATGGTCAATTTCGATTTGCGCAGTGGCATCTTTGCCGATTAAAGCCGGTGCAATTACGTTCCTGACGTTTGCTACCGCTTTCATGACGGACTTACCTCGAAACCTACTTTTATCGCCATCTCGCAGTTCTAAGGCTTCATGTTCCCCTGTGCTCGCCCCAGATGGCACTATGGCAAGACCCCTAGACCCGTCCGCTAGGCGCACCTCTGCTTCTAGGGTTGGATTGCCACGGGAATCGAGCACTTGGCGAGCTAGAATCTCAGTTATGCGTGTTTTCATATTAACCTCATGGAGTAGTAGTGATTGTGCGGCAAAAATCAAGTTGCGGATGTTTTTTATTCAGTGACATAAGGTTTTATTGAGATAACTTCAGCCGTAATCGGATCGCCTTCTTCAACTTGCAAAGTTACCCATTCACCGACCTTTTTGTTTAGCAAAGCCTGCCCCAACGCAGATTGGTAGGAAATGATACCCTGGTGTGGATCGCTATCCCATGCACCAAGTATAGTATATGTGATCTCCTTTTGATCTGAGGCATTCTTCAGAGTCACCACTGTCCCGATTTTGACAGAATCCGCGATGACCCCGCGAAAATCTGTCCCTTGAGCTCGTGAGAGGGCTTCCTCAAGTTCTGCTTTGCGTCTTAACAAAACCCTTTGCATCTCTTTTGCTGCCTTAAACTCATGATTCTCTCTTAAATCACCGTAAGAGCGAGCAATAGCTATCTCTTTACTGTTGTCTGGAATTTTCTTGTTGATGAGCTCCTCTAGCTCTGCTTTCCGACGCGCTAAGCTCTCCCAAGAGACGATCAATGGAGCCTGAGCCTGTGCATTCTGAGATTTCTGTTCTTGGCCGGAGACCATCGATTCCACTTCGGGATGAAGTTTGATGATCGAGGCGAGGAAAGAACGTTTATCGAGATCTTTGAAGATTGTGCTTAACAACACAGCTCGAGTGATATCTCGGACGTCTTCGATTTCTGCTTTTTGGAGCAGATCTGTAAGCATCCCTTTATCCGAAATAAGCGCATCGTAGAGACGATTGGAGCGTTTGGTTTCCATCGCCTGCTCCCTTTCGATTATGGAGAGGATGGCTAAGATTAAATCAGGTTTGCGAAGCCGCTCCGTGCCAGGGAAACGACTTTTGCAGACCCACAACATCGATTCAGAATTTAGTCGGCGCTCCTGTATGAGCCGATTCAGGATATTCAAAAACGCCTCTGCTTGCCCTTCTTCTCGATAAAGCTCAGCGATATTTTCCGTTAATTTTTGATCACCGTAGCAGAGCAAGGTTATTGTATTAGCCTCCCATTCGTTAGGGCGACGCATCTTGATTTCCCGAAGAAGAGCGGCTTGTTGATGGGAAGAGAGTTTCTCAAAGACTTGCACCCAGCTAGATATATTCGAGGGAAGCACATCGAGCGGTTGTGGGGATAGTTCACGCTCCGATTTGCCTAAAAGTTGAGCCCAGTAATTACGGTAAAAAATAAGCTGAATACACGTCGCAAACTGCGATTTAGGGGTTTTGCTCAAAACCGATTCAATTAAACCAAGAATAGTCTGTGCTTGCGCCTCGTTATCTCGCAGAAGGGATTCATATTTCTTTAGACCCTCCAACGCCTTGATAAATTCCGCAGGCCCCTTTGCGTTCATCAAATCTTGCAACGCCTTGTCCTGGGGCAGTAAGGCCCTTTCAAGCACCTTGATTGGAGCATTTTTCTTATTCGGAATTTCAAACCGACCGCTCTTCTTTAGCAGGTTGCGCGTGTTCTCCCACCATTTCTTCCAGTCCGTTTCAGCAACAATTTCCGGACACAGAATTTCCTGTATTTTTTCGCAAGAAGCTTGAGTCTCTAATGAGCGAACGAGCCTCTCCACTAGAGCTACAGGGTCGTTGTTGGCAAGAGTGCGCAGCTCTTCGGATTTATTATATTTAAGCACTAGGACATGATCTGGCGGAAGGATTTCCAAGCTCTCCTCAGCATACTCTATGTCCATCAGATGATTGCTTTTTTGAGCAAAATCGATCACAACTTTGCCGCTCGTCGTGTCAATTTCGCGGATTTTTCCAAAACCCCAACTTTTATGTATGCAGTAAGAGCCGGTTTGCAGATCAGTCGTAGAAAATAAGGAGTCGGGCATGGCGAGAAAAATTGCCTAAATCGGGCACTTAAGGCAATCGGAAAAACCTCGACTCGGCAAAAATCGTTCCCCATTTCAGTAGAAGAGTAGTATTAGTAGACGATGCAATCTAGGGCTGTTCCATACATTCCGCCTGATGTCAGTAAAATCTTGCGTCAAGATCTCAATGGACTCCTGCATCAGCAAGCTATCCTCATCTCCGGCGGAAGCGGTTTCGTCGGCAAATGGCTCCTCGAGGTTGCCGCATGGGGTAAGGTGACGTTTGGTATTATTCCTGAATGCTTATTCGTCGTATCGCGCAGGCCCGAAAGATTGCAACTGGAGATGCCGCATCTTTTTGAGGTTTTTTCACAACGCCTCCAACTCATATCCGCAGATCTCACCCAGCCGCAATGTGTGAGCACCATTGTGGCAAAAGCTCAAGCCTGTCCGCGACGTGTGAGTCTTATCATTCATGGTGCTGCTGAAGTATCAGCGCAAGAGCTAATGAGCCGCCCTACGAGAGTAATTCCAGAAACGGTTACTGTTATGCGTCATATGCTCACCGTGGCGAATGCGCTTGGATCGCAGAAATTTCTTTTTACAAGCTCCGGCGCTGTATACGGTGTTCGAAGCCACTCTGCACCTCTTGAAGAAACTAGCTTGACAGCCCCAGATACACGTTGCTCCCAAGAAGCTTACGGCGAAGCGAAACGTTGCGCCGAAATGATGCTGGCATGTTGGGCGGCTGAAAACCCCTCCTTCGAGCCGATAATCGCTCGACTTTTTGCCTTCGTAGGCCCATATCTTTCGCTCGATTCGCACTATGCTGTCTCTTATTTTTTGCGAAGCGCTCTGCGTCGTGAACCTCTCATCGTGAGGAATCCCAGCGCTATTCGAAGCTATCAACATGGCTTTGAGATGGCAGCGATGCTCTGGAGTCTGGCAGCTCGTGGAAAACCTCGCGAGATTTATAACATCGGCTCCGACACTGCTCTGGACGTGCTTACCCTCGCAAAACAAATTGCCGATCTGTGTGGGCTACCTGTCAGGTTGGATGCTAATCTCGCAACGCCCAGTTTAGCCGGCCAGACATACCTTCCTTCGATGACTTTGACTCACGGTCTCTGTGGCTATACCAGCTGGCTTTCTATCAAAGAGGCGCTTGAGCAAACTATCTCTTGGCATCGGAGCTATTCTCTTATTGAATAAGCCAGGCTATGAAAGTCCTCATTTTATGCGGAGGTCGTGGTATCATAGACCCGCATACACACAACCGCATTTCTAAGGCCATGATTAGTATCGGTGGTAAGCCGTTGGTCTGGCACGTGATGAAATCTTTTTCGATCTTTGGGTATAACGATTTTGTTCTCGCTTTGGGTGAGGGTGGGGATGCCATCCGGAGTTACTTTATTAAATATAAAGACATGACGCATGACATCCGCATCGATGCTGCTAGCGGCACCATAGAACATCTCAACACCATCCAAGAGGAAGATTGGAAAATTACACTGGTGGACACAGGTCATGATGCACACACCGGATCACGTCTCTCTCGTTGTCAACGATACCTCGGCTCTGAGCCTTTTTTTCTCACGTATTGCGACTGTCTGTGTAATGTTCGTATCGATAAATTGTTAACTTTTCATGAGAGCTCCGGTGTCATTCTCACTGTGACAGGTGTGCAACCCCATACGCGTTTTGGCACATTTTATACAGAAGCGGGGCGTGTCACGCGTTATGATCCCCACGCTCGGTTGACAGGGCAGGGGGGCTTCATCAATGGTGGATTCATGATTTGCCAACCTGAGATCTTCAACTACGTAGAAGTCTTCAGTGAGTCCAGCATCGAGCGTGAAGTCTTCAAAAGACTTGCTGAAGAACAAGAAGTTGCTGTCTTCCCCCACACTGATTTTTGGTATGCCGTAGATACCGAGCGAGACATTCTTTATCTTAACGAACTCTACGCCCAAAACCGTCGTTTATGGTTGGCTGATTTAACCTAAGCTCAGACTATGAAACGTAACAACAAAGCTGTTATCATCATTTCTCACGCAGTTGAGGACACAGAATTCGCTTATCCCTATTATCGATTGCAGGAAGCAGGTCTCCATGTGGATGTTGCCACACGTGGGAAAATAGATGTGCAAGGCAAGTGGGGGTTGCCCATCAAAGCGACTGTGGACGCCAATCTTATCAAGGCAGCAGATTACGACGTGTTTGTTATTCCCGGTGGTTATGAGTCACCGGACCGAGTTCGACAAATTCCCAATGTCCTTGAGTGTTTACGTGAAGCTGATGCTGCTGGAAAAATTATAGCCAGCATTTGTCATGGCCCGTGGGTCCTCATTTCCGCTAAGATCGTTCGTGGGCGCCAGATGACGTGTTATGTAGGATGCAAAGATGATCTGATCAACGCAGGCGCACTTTATCAAGATGCGCCTGTTGTAGTGGATCGAAACGTCATCACAGCTCCTCACTTTCGCAACAATCCGGAGTGGATGAGAGAGACCTTAAGAGTTTATCAGATGTTGTTCCCGAAATAAGCATTCCTCTCATCCCTTTCTTTTCATGGTCGCCAAGATTTTTCCTAGCTCAGCAGATTACGAAAATCTCTCGCGCGTAAAGACGCAGGTGAATGCTGAGGCTAACATCTACGACTACACCCAATGTGTCGTCAATAAGCCTTGGGGCTACGAATATCTCTGGTATCAAGATGCACACGTTGCGATCTGGTTTCTTCACATTGATTATCTCAAAAGCACCTCGCTACATTGCCACGTAAAGAAACGCACATCCCTTCTCTTGCTACAAGGGAAGGCTGTCTCCTCGACGCTTGAGAATCGCTACAAACTCTCTCCCGGCGATGCAGTCGTGCTCGAGGCATGCGTCTTTCATTCCACTACGGCAATATCAGAGGGCGGGATATACGTCTTGGAAGTCGAGACACCGCCCATGAAGGGCGATCTGGTGCGGCTAAAGGATGCCTTCGGGCGACAAGGGGCAGGATATGAGTCGAGCCGCCAGTATTCTCAGGATTTTTCTCAATACTTATACGTTCCGTTTTATCGCAGGTCGGGTGGAGCTCCGATTGCGCTTGGCACTTTGTTTCTCGATGTGGTTGAACTTCATTCCGCAGAGTTGCTTTCCTCCAAAATTCAATCAGCTGAGCTGATTGTGCCTCTCAACCGATCCTTAAGCATTCATCCTGAAAGAAAGATTGCTATCGGGGAGGCCTTCAATCCTTCTATCTTTGATTGGGACCGTTCAACAGTGGAAAGCATGGCCGAGACAATCCGCGTCTTAGTGATCACTGACCTCTCTCTGCAGGCTGATGGAGCTACTAACTAAAATATAAGCTGATACGAGCTTAAGCGTCGCTCGAGCTCGGCTATTACCTCTTTTTCTTTCTCCAAGCCGCCAGGCGCACTGAATGTGACACTGAAGCGTATATAGCTACCTGCGTCATCCCACGGCACTGTCGAGATCAGGTGTTCAGTGATCATCCATTGAGAAAAGGCCTCCGCATTAGGGAACTCTATTTTTGAGCCATCACAGCGGATCGCTGCACGAGGGGAGGGGGCATATAGAAAGAAAGAGCCTTTGGGTTTCTCAACATCGAAACCTAACCTCTTCAGCGCTGGGACTAGCAAATCCATCCGCCGAGAATACTTTGCAGCAATCGCTTGCGTGATCTCAGGGTGATCGAAGCAATAAGCAACGGCATGCTGAATGGCAAGAAACTGGCCTGAGTCCGTGTTATCTTTGACTGCTCCGTAGGCCTTGATCAAAAGGGGATTGCCAGCTACGAAGCCGCACCGCCAGCCAGTCATATTGAAGTTTTTTGATGCAGAGTGCAACTCAATGCCTACTTCCATGGCGCCCGGGATAGAGAGAAAACTGAGTGGTTTTCCTTCATAAACTAAAGCTGCATAAGCGAAGTCATGAATGACAATGATTTCATTTTGGAGCGCCCATTCGACGACTTCTTTGAAAAAGGCCTCTGTGGCAGATGCGCCTGTGGGGTTATTGGGATAATTGAGAACGAGAACTTTGGCGCGTTTCAGAATCTCGGGCGGAATGCTCTTGAGATCGGGCAAGAAGGCGTTTTGTTTTAGAAGGGGAAGATTATAAACTTCCCCACCATAGTATTTCGCATGGGTGCCAAAAACTGGGTAGCCCGGGACGGTCATCAGGGTGACATCGCCGGGATTGATTAACGCTGCGGGAAGAATAGAAAGAGCAGCCTTTGAGCCGATGGAGTGCAAGATTTGGGTTTCAGGGTCGAGCTTGACTCCACAGACACGTTGCATGTAACGGGCTGCTGCTTCTTTCAAAACTGGACCACCGTTGTCGGCATAGCCGCGATTCTCGGGTTTGGCAGCTTCTTCGCATAGTTTTTGAACGACTTCCGGAAAGGCCATGTCATCTGGTTCCCCGACCCCCAAATCTAATAAAGGCACATCGGGATGGGCTTGTTGGGCGGCGCGTTTGGCTCGCTTGATTTTTTCGAATTTGTAGATGGCTGTATCTTTTCCGAAACGTTCACCTCCGATTCGATCTGCGAAACGTCTTTGTATAAAGGATTCGGCTTGCATAGCATTAAATGAAATCAGTGGGCTCTTTAGCCGCGAGGGAAGGGGATGCGCAAGGGATTTATTTTTTTAGTGGGGTAGAGAGGTGATTTTCAAGGCGTTGAGCAAGGACAAGTAAGTCAGGTGCATGATCGAGTTGTCGCTCGGCATTGCAGATTCCGAATCCCCGTCCGTATGCCGTGCCGTTGACGACGACAAAATGCGTCTGGGAGTCGCGCACTTGCTGGATTGCGGCAGCCACTGCTGAGTCATGATCGCCATCGAGTTCGTATTTCCATCCAACAATTCGTGCACTAGGCCAGAGGTGAGGGAGCTGGGGAAGGATTTTAGGAGCAGGCTTGAGGACTAGTCTTATGCCATTTATGCGACTGGGAATTTTTTTAGCCACGATTCGACGGCCTTCTGCGTCTGTTATGTAATCTAAGACAAAGTCGCTTAAGGCCGCTGAGTGTAGAATTGCATCTGCGCTGAAACGCATGGATAGGTCTTTAAGCAGCTCAAGCAAGTGGTCGTTGTCTTTAAATTCCTGCGTAAGCACCCCTTTTGGAGGCAATTCTGCCCGCGCTCCTTTTCCACGGAGGCAGATGACTTCATGGCCTCGTTGGCTGAAGTAATGAGATAGAGCGGTGCCTGTCTGACCAGAGGAGATATTTGTCAGGACGCGCATTTCATCGATGGGAACAGCAGAGGGGCCAGTCGTGATTAGAATTTTCATTGTAGGAGATTTTGCGTATAACCATAATAGCCTATGCGTATCCGATTTGCGTTGGCAACCCTATGCTTGAAATGCATGTTGAAGATTTCATGTAGCAACCGTGCGGATAGTGCTGGATTATGGCTTTAATTGTTCAAAAATACGGCGGGACTTCGGTAGGGAATCCAGATCGAATCAAGAACGTAGCACGACGCATAAAACAGTGGCGTGATAAAGGGCATCAGATTGTGGTCGTGGTCTCAGCGATGTCTGGCGTGACGGATGGATTGATCAAGCTTGCGAAGGAAATTCTGCCTGAGCCTTCTGAGCGGGAGTTGGATATGTTGCTAGCGACTGGTGAGCAGACAACTATTGCTCTGACGGCAATGGCGCTGCATGCGCTAGGGGTGCCGGCGGTCTCATTGACAGGCGCACAGGCTGGAATTATAACAGATCGCGGTTACACACGCGCAAAAATATTGAATATAACTCCGAGAAGGGTTCACGAATATCTCGAGCAAGGTCAAGTGGTAATCGTAGCAGGATTTCAAGGGCAGGATGAACAGGGGCATATCACCACGCTAGGGCGGGGGGGCTCAGATTTGACGGCGATTGCTCTCGCAGCCGTGTTAAAAGCAGATTGTTGTCAAATTTACACTGACGTGGATGGGGTTTACACGGCGGATCCACGGCTGGTTCCGAACGCAAGGAAAATTCCGGTGATTAGTTATGATGAAATGCTTGAGCTGGCTGCGCTTGGAGCCAAAGTAATGCAAGCGCGCTCTGTAGAATTTGCTAAAAAATTTGGTGTTGTCTTTGAGGTGCGATCTAGTTTTAGTGAAGAGGAGGGAACAATTGTCAGAAGTGAGACAAAGGATATGGAAAACGTCGTTGTGCGTGGCGTCAGTTTGGATAAAAACCAAGCTAAGGTAACACTTTTAGCTGTGCCTGATAGGCCAGGAATCGCAGCAAAAATTTTCTCCGCCTTGGCTGAGGCACAAATAAACGTAGACATGATTGTGCAGAATGTCTCTGCAGCGGGGGCCACGGATATAACTTTTACTGTAAGTAAGGACGACCTTGGACGGGCTCAGAAAGTAATTGAGCCCTTGTCTAAACAAATCGGAGCCAGTGAGGTCATAGCCAAAGATGGTGTGTGCAAGTTGTCCGTAGTAGGGATTGGGATGAAATCCCATTGCGGAGTTGCAGCAACGATGTTTAAAGCGCTTTCAGAAGCGCAAGTGAATGTGCAGATGATTTCGACAAGCGAGATCAAGATTTCCGTTATAATTGATGCAGAATCAGGGCCCAAAGCCCTGGAAGTGGTTCACCAAGCTTTTGGATTGGCGCGAGTATGATTCGTTTGATTAATCGTGGCCATATAAGTTGGCCTTTATTAATTGTATTAGGCATTTTGTTTTTCTTAATTTTGTCTCTCTCACTGTTGTATGCATTTAGAAATCAACTAGCTTTAGCGCTCATTAAGGGACAACTAAAAAAGCACCTGAATGCCGATATAAGTATAGCTCAGACGCAGCTCGACCTATTCAATCGCAGTTTGAGAGTTACAGGTATAGAAATTGGAAATCCTCCGGGATTTCAACAATTGTTTTCTATAAGGATCCCCGAGTTTAAGATTAGACTGGGCTCACCCATGAAAGAGAAAGAGGTATGGATGATTTCGGAACTTTTAATTGATATCAATGAGATATTAATAGAGCGAAACAAGCAAAAAAAATATAACTTAACGATGCTTCCCAAATCAGGATTAGAAGATAAACCTAAAGGCAGAAATGAATCATCTAACAAAAAATCTGATAAAAAGTCGCAGGAGGATTTTAAATTCAAGATAGCCACTCTAATGTTACGAGTAAATAATGTCAGTTACTACGACTATAGCATAATGGACGATCCACCGAGGATAGCCTACAACGTCAATATTAACGAAACGTTACGGGATAGCCACAGCATATCACAGATCAGGGATAGAATCTTACAACGGGTGCTGAGCAAAACGCCGCTTAAAATTAAGGATTTAATTGGTGGTGATGGCTTTATTATGGAACAAAAAGAAAGAATAAAAGAGAAGCTGACCGATAAGATCAAGAGCCTATTCTAAGTGAATGCTAAAGCTAATCTATCGCTTCTTTACATATTTATCTGCTATTGTATTTGGAATATATATTTTTAGAAACGAAATTGTAGAGCTTGCAATCAACTATCTTACTCGACAATCCAAAGAGCACTCCTATATTCGTATAGATTCCCCGTATATTAATCTCTATCCACCTGAAGTAGAGGTAAAAAGGATAGATATTATTCATAACAATGAAATTATTTTTCAAGTTGAAAATGCGAAAATAGCGATGGGCTGGCCATTTTCTCAAAATAACATCATTTACATCAATGAAATATCAGGAATAATCAGAAAATGGCAGATAGTAAGAGAGTCAAGCGGACGCAGTAATATAGATGTCCTAAGCGATTGGGCTGAGAATTGTCCGTTTGATTTATCCATTAAATCGCTTAAAATTACTGTGCGTAATGTAAGTTTTTTAGATTATGTTTTTTCTGAGGCTGGATTATGTCGACGACAGCCTTCTGAAAATGTTCAATCAGTAAGTTTGGATTCGGTTGAAGGAGATCCTTTAACTCTATTGAGCTGGGCACTGAATAAGATTTTGTTTGAAGTGCCATTCAGTATTGAAAAACTATCCAAGGCTAAGCCGTTGCTCAAACATCAAGCAACACGAACGCCGTACGTCCGACTGTATACAGAGCGACCATCACAGCCGTTAACTGATTAACTTCGCACAATATATGTTGTGCAAAACCCAACCGATTATCTATACCATCAAGCCAATTCTTAAGACAAGAATCTGGGGAGGTCGAAAATTGGCTGATTGGGGGCGCAGTTTGCCGGATCAGCATCGTTATGGAGAGTCATGGGAACTAGTGGATCGTTCAGAGGACTGCAGTGAATTATATGATCGAAGAAGCAATTTGACTACCACACTCCACGAGCTATGGGAAACGCAACGCACAACATTTTTTGGCACTGATGCGCCTAATTCTCAAAGGTTTCCTATTCTGATTAAGTTATTGGATTGTGCAGATACCCTTAGCGTTCAAGTGCATCCGCCAGAAAATGTAGCGAATGCTTTGGGCGGGGAGCCTAAAACTGAACTTTGGTATTTTTTGGAGACACAACAGGACGCTAAAATCTATGTAGGACTCAAAAAGGGGGTGACGCGTGCTCAATTTCAACAAGCAGTTGGCACCCCTAACCTCCCCCACCTACTGCATTCTCTGAAGACCTCAACGGGAGAAGCAATGTTTTTACCCTCAGGACGTGTGCATGCGATCGGCGCTGGGAACTTTATTTTAGAAATTCAACAAAACTCTGATACGACGTATCGAGTGGACGATTGGCAGCGGAGAGATTCTAATGGTAACTTACGCGAGCTCCACGTTGAGCAAGCCTTGAAATCTATACACTTTGATGATTACGAGCCGACCTTCGTTCAACCGCACGGCAGCACACTTTTAAACTGTCCTTATTTTAAAGTCGAACGCTTTTGGCTTCTGAAAGGTGAACGAATGTGTTTTTCTCCTCGCGGACGAAGCTTTTATTACCAGTTTATCACACGTGGTCAGGCGGATTGCATTCTAGAAGGAGACTCTGAACTCCGTTTTGGGTCCTCATCGGGCGATGCTTGGCTACTTTCAGCAAGTGCTCAAGGGCTTTTATGTGAGGCTTTGACCGATTCGGTTGAGTTGATAACCGTCAGCTGGGGAAGCTAGCACTTTACTAGCTTATCGTTTTTTACTGATTTGAGAAACGCCTACTTTACCTTCCTTCACAGCGACGTAAGTTTTCTTTCCGTCGTATGTTACACCATAGAATGTGCCTCGTGCCGATGCTGTCCCTTGTGGGGTTTTGATCTTAAAGTCAGTTTGAGATGATATATCTTTATTAATAAGGGCACTAACTGTGCCAGATCTGAGATCTACAAGGGTTTTCCGCTGCGGACCTTCTTTCGCATTAGGGTTAAAGCTGTATTCCGTAAGCACAATAGTCGTATTTTCAGCGATGTGCATGCCTGCTCCTGGGACTGTCAAAATTATCGCATTTGAAGAGGCTCCAGTCTTGATAGTTGTGCCGGGCATTAGTTTCTGATTGACCTTGAGTGGCTGAAATATCTTAGAACCGGGTGCTTGATATTGGACGGCTCCATTCACACTACTGACCTTTGCCTCATACTGAGCATTCAAAGAGGAGCTTTGCAGTAAAATTATCATTGCTAAAAATGCAAAATGAATAGATCTACGCATAATCTACAAGCTATACCTCAAAAGTAACAAATTCAACTCAATAAATTTCCACTGGAGAACGTTTACCGTCATCAGGCGATCGCAAAGCGGCTTGAGCTTCGCCTAGTGTATCGACTCGCAGCTGCCAGATTTGCTGATCAATTTCGTGAAAGCACTCTAAACTGAAAGGATAAGGCGGGGCGAGTTTTTTGCGCATTTTAGCGATTCTACGAATAGAATGTTGTGTCTCTTCCTCAGATAGGGCAGAAAGGCATTTCGCAGCGTTAACAGCCAAGCTGGTTCTATGACATATTAGAATTAGGTCATTACCAGCAGCGATAGCTAATTTTATAGAATCTTCAAAGGGATACTCATTTAGAATAGCTCCCATATCCATATCATCAGTGATGACACAACCGTCATATCCCCACTTATCTCTCAAGATACCTTGCACTACTCTCTTAGATAATGTAGAGACCATTCCAGAAGGATCTAAGTTACGATTTCGAATGTGCCCGATCATAATGCTATCGAGCTGCCCATCTGCAGCTAATTCTCTGAACGGAATCCATTCACATGACTCCAATTCCATCTCCGTTCGGTGAATCTCTGGTAAATGATGATGAGGATCCACCTGTGCACTGGCGTAGCTAGGAAAATGTTTGCCGCAACTTAGGATCCCCTCACCCCGCATAGCTTCAGTAAAAACGCGGGCGCGCGCAAGAACCTCTACAGCATTGCGGCCGAAAGTGCGGTTGCGAAGGGAATTGTCAGCTTCGTCATCGAAAGAGACGTCTAAGACCGGACAGAGATTTAAGTTAAATCCAAAAAGCCTCAAAATACGTCCTGTAAGGTGTCCATGACGTTCAAACAGGTGCATATCGCCCTTATCACGGAGTTGTTTTACGCTGGGTGGCTCCTGCCCGATTTCTTTTAATCTAGAGACCCGTCCACCTTCTTGATCGATAGTGATGATGGGTTCATGCTCAACGGAGTCTCGTAAATCAAGGATAAGCTTATGCAATTGCTCAGGGTTTTTGATATTCCTTCCAAAGAGAATAAAACCTGAAGGTTGCACCTGGTCTATGATGCGGCGCGTCTCGTCGTCTAAATTAGGGCCTGGAATACCGATGATTAAAAATTGTCCCCCCCTTCGCAATTCTCTATGCATGGTAGTTTGGGCTGATTACTTAAAGAAAATCGGGATGATAAAAATAGCAACAACATTCACCACCTTGATCATCGGATTTACGGCAGGGCCTGCGGTGTCCTTATAGGGATCGCCGACGGTATCCCCGGTCACCGCTGCTGCATGCGCTGCTGAGCCTTTACCGCCGAATTGTCCCTCTTCAATGAACTTTTTAGCGTTATCCCACGCTCCACCGCTGGAAGTCATTGAAAGTCCCAAAAATAAACCAGTCACTATCGTGCCAACCAACACCGCACCCAAAGCTTGGGCACCAAGCCAAGGAACGGCTGCCACTAAGACCACAGCAGCCACTGGCAACAACGCAGGCGTCACCATCTCCCACAGCGCTGCGCGCGTCACAATATCCACACACCGCCCATAGTCAGGCCTATCCTCAGCCTTAAGAATCCCAGGGCGATCCGCGATTTGACGTCGGACCTCTTTAACAATTGCTCCAGCCGCTTTCCCCACAGCTTCCATACTCATAGCAGTAAATAGATAGGGAATCATCCCCCCGATAAAAAGACCAATAATGATTTTAGGGTCCATCAAGGAGAACTGCATTTGCCCGATGATTACTCCCCGGCTGGTCTCGAGATAAAAAATAAGCTCTTGCACATAGGAGCCGAAAAGCACCAATGCCGCTAGACCTGCGGAAGCGATGGCGTAGCCTTTCGTTACAGCTTTCATAGTATTCCCTACCGCATCGAGTTCATCAGTGATTTTGCGAACTTCAGCCTTCATCCCACTCATTACGGCTAATCCCCCTGCGTTATCTGTAATCGGTCCATATGCATCTAAGGAAATAATAATCCCCGCCATACTCAGCATACTCATTACGGCAATGGCGATCCCATAAAGCCCTGCTAATTGATGCGTCGCTGCTATCGCCCCACATACACAGAGCACCGGCAACGCCGTCGCTCGCATTCCTAACGAAAGTCCAGCAATAATATTAGTAGCATGTCCAGTCTCGCTAGACTCCGCAACGCGCCTTACCGGCCGATGATGGGTCGATGTGTAGTAATTCGTAAGCCATACAACGATCGCCGTCATCACTAGTCCTATTAACGCGCAACCATATATCCCAAGCCACTTCCCAGGAAAGATCACCACAGCCATAGGTAAAATAAGAAGCCCAGAAACTACCCCACTGATCACCACACTATTTATCAACACCTGCGTCACCCCCCCCTTTGCTTTCCTCACAAAAAGGATACCAGACAATGCCCCGATTACCGATGCCGCACACATCAAAAAAGGAAAGACAATCGAAGGAATGTCAGCCGAAAGCGTCAAATGAGCAATTACTATCGCACCTATCAAGCTCACCACATAAGTTTCAAACACATCTGCCGCCATCCCCGCACAATCTCCCACATTATCCCCGACATTGTCAGCGATCGTCGCAGGATTCCTCGGATCATCCTCATGCAAGTTTTGTTCAATCTTTCCAACCAAATCGGCCCCCACATCTGCAGCCTTCGTATATATGCCGCCGCCTAGACGCGCAAATACACTAATCAAACTGCTCCCCAATGCTAATCCGATCAACGACGTTATCAACTCTACCTTACCTAGATTCTCCTCGCATATTTTGTAGAACACACCGACCGCCAATAGAGCCAACCCAACAACGAGCAAGCCCGTAACCGCACCCCCACTAAAGGCCACCCTAAGAGCACGAGAGAGCCCCGACGCAGCACCTTGTGCCGTCCGCACGTTCGAAAGCACAGCCACTCGCATCCCGATAAAGCCTGCAGCGAGCGAACACCCTGCACCAATTAAAAACCCCACCCCTGCCGCCCATGACCGCACAAGCACAATTACAACAAAAAGACAGGCTGAAATAATCGCGATCGTCTTAAACTGCCTGTTTAAGTAAGCCCTAGCCCCCTCTTCGATCGATTGAGCAATTTCTTGCATAAGTTGGCTACCTCGATCCATACGATAAATTTCCCAAGAGAGAACAAGAGCCACTAAGATCGCACCTATCGCGCAGACCACAGATAAGTCTATCCCATAGTTCAACAACAAAGATTCCATAATAAACGTTTTGAGCTTGTCTCTATGCCTGATATACCCCTTGTTGACAAGCCGCCACTACTAACCGTCCACTCACTACACACATGTGTCGACATTCAGCCTGCACTCCTTCATAAATAAACATGACGACATCGCATGAGCCCACCTCTACCCCAAATCCAAAGTCTCATTGAAAAACATCACACCTTCATCGTATTCAGTCACGTCAGACCCGATGGCGATGCCTACGGAAGCGCATTAGGACTAGCTCTAGCGCTCGAAGAGATTGGCAAGACCACCCAAGTCTATTTTCAAGATGGCCTTCATCAATCATACCAATTCCTTCCAGGTAGTAGAAAAATACTCATCCCCTCCCCTCTCCAACCTCCCGACACCGATGCCGCTATCATTGCCGTCGATACCTCCACACTCCCTCGACTCGGAGACACCTTTCAGACCTGGGGACGAAAAGTGGATCTCAACATTGACCACCACATCAGCAATACACAATTCGCAGAGATAAACCTGATATCCCCGCACGCAGCCGCAACATCAGAGATCATATACGAACTCTTGCATCCACTATCCCTACCCCTAACGGAGCCCGTCGCCACTAACCTCTACGTCGGTATCATGACCGATACAGGCTCCTTCCGCTATCGTCAGACCTCACCCCGCACACTCTCCGCTGCAGCAGCCCTTACTGCAGCTGGCGCCAATCCCTCCTTCCTTGCCACTCAATGCTTCCTCAATCACCCACTAACCCGATTCAAACTCCAGCAGGAAATCTTCTCCCAAGCTCGCTACTACTTCGATAACCAGGTCGTGGTCTGCCACATCACACCCGAGCTCCTCACACGCCACGGTGCCCGCCCAGAAGATACAGAAAATATCCTCGAGCCACTACAAGCCATACGCGACATCGAAATAGCCATTTTAATTGAGACCATAGATACCAACACTCAGCGAGCTAGCCTCCGATCACGAGGCAAAATTGATGTCTCACTCGTCGCCGCTTCACTCGGCGGCGGTGGTCACCCAGAAGCTGCAGGCTTGAGAGTCAACATGACGTTTAATAATCTTACAACCAGCCTTCTAACCACTCTCAGCCCATACTTCACTACAAAGATAAATCCTCCACACACCTCAAACCACCACCTCAAATAAAAAAATTTTCACGCAACCCCCATTCTATGTTCCCACTCCCCATTCGCCCACGACGCGCAAGACTAAATGCCTCTCAACGCGCTTTACTCCAAGAAACCCGACTCCACCCCAGTCAACTCGTTCTCCCCCTTTTCATCCGAGAATCCCCAGGCCAAAGCCCTGCGATCGACGCCTTGCCAGATCAACAACGTTACCTCATCGAAGAACTTCCCCCTATCATCACACAAGCCCTTTCAAAAGGAATTGTCGCTGTAGCGCTCTTCCCTTGTTTACTCGCCGACAAAAAAACACCAGACGCCGCTCACGCCCTAGATCCAGACACCTTGATATTGCGAGCCACACGTTTCCTCCGTCAACGTTTCCCCGAACTCATCATCATCACAGATGTCGCCCTTGACCCCTACACCTCTCACGGACACGACGGACTCCTCGACTCCAAAGGCCAAGTAGACAACGATGCCACGCTTGAAATACTAGCCCAACAGGCCCTCCTTCAAGCTCAAGCCGGCGCGACCTGGGTCGCCCCATCAGATATGATGGATGGCAGAGTAAAATTCATCCGAGACACCCTCGACCAAGCCGGCTACACACAGACCTGCATCCTATCCTATAGTGCTAAATTCGCCTCTGCTTTCTATGGACCATTCAGAAACGCCATCGGCAGCGATACAGCCGCCGGCACCCTTGCACTGGATAAGAAAACCTACCAACTTCCCTACACCAACCCTACTGAAGCTCTGCGCGATGCTCTCCTTGACGTCGAAGAAGGAGCTGATGCACTCTTAGTTAAACCCGCCGGCCACTACCTCGACATCATCTTCCGACTCCGACAACTCACACACCTCCCCGTTGCGGCTTATCAAGTCTCAGGCGAATATCTTCAAATCTGCGCCACCGCTCAAGCCGGCTGGATAGACCGCTCCCAAGCCATCCTCGAATCCCTCTATGCCATCCGAAGAGCAGGAGCGCAATTTATCCTCACCTATTTTGCCCTAGAAGCAGCAGCCCTTCTCAAGGAATAAATCCCACACAGATTATTTGTGAAAATAAGGCCAAGCCCAAACGGCGTTATCGCAAAACTTATTATTCCCCTCATGCACAATGAGCTGAATTGTCTTGGCATGACTTGGGATAGGCACATCAATAAGCCAATATTTCTGCTTGGCATGCACTAACCACGGTGTCTCAAATACCTTCTGATCGTTAATCTTGACAATATAAGACCACGTCCCCTCCGATTCATGAATTTCTTCGGGCATAGTGCCAATAGCAGTGAAGCGCTTTACCCCCTCTGGAACCTTATAAACAATCCGACTCGGTGCGTGCGTAAAAAAGAAACTCTGACACTCCCTACCTTGCACCTTTATTATAATCCGCCTCCCTCCTAAAGCCGGCGGTGGATTAGGTGGAGCGTTACCTATGATCCTCTCTGCCCCATTTGTAAAAACCCGGCAAAAATCCGCTCCCACCTCCGCAAGCATCGGAGTAACATCTCCGGCATATATAGCGTCAGGATTACCTATCGGCGCAAAAACTGACCAATCAATCGGCGTCCCCTCAGGAGGAGGCCCAGCGACAACAATCGGTGTCGTCGCTTGCTTTTTCTGCTGGGATGACGATGGCTCCCCACAACTGATCAATCCTAACCCTATCAGTGCAGCTATCAACACAGGGCGAGCACTAATGAATTTTACGCATTTACGCATAATTGACAAAAAACCAACACGATTGCTAGGACTTTTCTACCCCTTGTCAACACTCAGCTTTCTCAACCGCTTGGAAGATCAATTCCATGACAAAATTTTTACACAAAAGCCTATTCCCAAACGCATCCATTCAGTTATTAATCTTCTCAATGCACCAGTTCCTAGCGAACTCTGCCCGCACTTTACTGCTCTGCTTCCTGCTAACACTTTCCGAATCTTCAATCCTCTCCCAAACCAACCCTTCCTCCTTAGTCGCCGACGAAATGATCAAAAAAGGCTTCGACGCCTTCCGAGCTGGCAACTTCGTTGAAGCCGAAAGCTTACTTCAACGCTTCCTTCAAGACTTCGGCAAAAGCAAAGAAGCCCAACCTCACCTAGAGACCATCTCCGCATTCCTCATTCAAGCCCAAGGTTACAACAAAAAATGGAATGAGGTAATCGAAGGCTCTGAATCTTTTCTCGAGAAATATCCAGAAAGCAAATTCCTTGAGGACATTCGCTTCTGGCGCACAATTGCACACCTTCAGGAGGAACAATACAAACACGCTCGCGATGATATTGATGCTTTTCTAAAAAAGTTTCCGCAAAGTCCCAAAGCGCTGTTCCTTTACTTCCTCAAAGCCACAAGCTTCATAGCTGAGGAACAATATCAATCCGCCATCCCTATCCTCACAGAATTAAAAGACGCCGGCACAACAGCCATCCACCACCGCGCTGCGCTGATCCGCCTATACTGCCAAATTCAACTCGAAAACGACAACGCCGCCATCCAAGCCTTCCTTGAAACCCACCAACGACTCCCCCAGCTTGATACTCTCGCTACCTTTCACATGCTAGGCCTCAAGCTCAGCGATCGCCTACTCTCACTCAACCGCAATAGAGAAGCCCTTCTAGTCCTACAAAAAATATGGCCTAAAAAAAGAATCCTCACCCGACAAGAAGAACACAAACAATCCCTGGAAAATCAACTCACCCGCCTCCGTGGAAACCCATCTGCTGCCTCTCAAGTCCTAGAAATAGAAAATGCCCTAAACCAAATTAATCGCGACCTCGAATCCTTCTCCAAAATCCAAGAATACGACTCAGCCCTCAGCCTTCGCGTCATGCAAGCCTACTTCAAGCTAGAACGTTTCCGCGAAGCCGCCCTCTGGATCGAAACCATGGCTCGCAACCTTCCTGACGGCCCCTTACTCGAAGAGACCCTCTTTCGCCTTACAGCTTGCTACAGCAACATCGGCCGAACAGACCGCGCAATCATCGCAGCGGATCAATTCATCACCCGCTTCCCTAAAAGCAAATACCTCCCCTCAATCCTCTTTGCAAAAGGAGAAGCCCAGCTCCAAGCCAAGCTCTATAATGATGCTGAAAAAACATTCGAAACCATACACAACCAATACAAAGACTTCCCTCAATCAGATCGCGTCTATTTCCTCCTTGGTTATTCAAAACTGCTCCAAGAAAAATATGCTGAAGCAGTTGCCCATTTTGAGCCGTTCCCCACACTCTACCCCAAATCACCTCTGCTCGAGAATGCAATCTTCTGGCTCGCCCAATCCCACAACTACAACAAAGACTATCCCGCCACACGTGCCGCCTGCGCACTCTATTTCAAAACCTTCCCAAACGGAGCTTTTCAATCCGACATCGCTTTCCTCCAAGCTTACTCATACTTTGCTGAACTCAACTTTGAAAAAGCCATCACCGAGCTCGAAGCTTTTCTCCAAAAATTCCCCCGTGGCTCCCGCGTAGACCAAGCCCTTTACACCCTCGGAGAATCTTATTTTGCCATCGCAAATATTGAAGCAGGCCTAAATCGCTTCAGAAAAATCTCCAACACAAACCGCCGTCTAGCCGAACAAGCCTACTTCCAAATAGGAAAAGGCCTCAAAGCCCTCGAACTCGAAGACGCCTTCCTAGAGCATTTCAAAAAATTCCCCGAAATTTTCCCCGACAGCCCACGCGTGCCAGAAGCCTTACTTCAAGTCGCCAAAATCTATCAAGCTCGCGATCAGATCCAAGAAGCCAGAAAAATCTACTGGCAAGGTATCCTCAAGCACGGCAACGATCCCAACAACTCCGGCGTAGAAGAGCTCCTCACCAGCCTCGCCCGCCTATATCGCAGCGACGAAGACCGTAAAAAACTAGATGAAGAACTCTCATCCCTTACCCAGAAAGCAATCGAAGAAAAACAAAACGTCTTTGCCGCACGCCTCCTCTGGGCACACAGTAAAATCATCAACCGCCGTGAACCTGAGCGAGCCCGCCTTCTGCTCTTAAAAGCCGGCGAAATCATCCCCCCCGACCTCGCCAACCCACTACTCCTTGCCGATTATGCAGATCGACTCCGAGAAGATAAACGCCTGGATCGAGCAGCTGCGGTCTACAATGATTTACTCAAATGGCACCCCCTCTCCCGCCACCGCGATCGCGCCTTTGCAGGGCTCGGCTTAATCGCCCGCGCACAAAGTCGCAACCAAGAAGCTTTGACATGGTTTGCTCGATTTGAAAAAGAATCCATCCAGTCCGCTCTACTCCCGCAAGTCCTCCAAGCCAAAGCAGAAATCTTAATCGAAAAAAAACAATACCCAGAAGCCATTGCTACCTATGAAGCTCTACTCAAAGCGCCCAACGCTCGAGGATTACCCTCTGTGATCGCCCTGAAAGGTATCGGTGATGCCTACATGACCCTCAATAAACCTGACAAAGCAATCCCTTATTACCAACGCATCTACATTATGTATGGCCGCTACACACAAGCAGTTGCTCACGCCTATTGGCAAAGTGGTCAAGCCTTTGAACAACTCAAAATGATACAAGAGGCTCGCCAGACCTACCAAGAATTCATCGAGCAAGAGCATCTCAAAGATCAAGAGACCTATATCTTAGCCCAAAACCGCTTGCGCGAACTCGAGGGATAACCGTTATGCCCCACTTCTTCCCCTACCGCTCTCAACCCCCACTACTCCAAGCTTCCCGCGCTTCCCTATTCCTTGCCCTATTATCATTTTGCCCCATCTATCTCCACTCCCAAAACGACAAAATTCTTCTAAAATCAGGCCAAGAAGAAACAGGGCGAATCCTTAAGCTTGATAAAAATCAAGTCCACTTTGAAAAACAAATCGGTGCAGGCTCTGCCATCCTTACCTACGACCTAAATCTCATCGAAAAACTCACATTCACCCCATCAGAGGACGAACGTAAACTTCTACTATCACAAGATCCCCAAAACATCACTGCAGTAGAAACAATATGGCAACAACGCCGCCCATTCCTCCCCATCCCAGAATCCGACGCATGGCAGTGGGGACTTCAGCTCGCCCGCCTCATGCTTGAACTTCAAGATCCCACAAAAGCTGACCCCATTGAGAATATTATCCAAACCGTTGCCGAAAAAACGTGGCTACCAAACATCAAAGAAAAAACAGCGCCTCTGCTCCTTCAGCTCGCACTGCTCCGCGGAGAGACGGAAAAAGCATTAAACTTGGCTCAAGAACTCTCAGAAACCGCCCCCGACAACCTCAACCTCATCGCAGAATCAAAGTGGGTTCTCGCCCTTTCCCAACTTCAAAAAGTTAAAGAACTAGAAACTGAATTTCCCCGTTGGTCAATTATGCCCGAAAAAACGCGCGAACGACGCGCTTTGATTGATGCTGCGATTGATAATATACTCTTCCCTGTCGTATTCATCCCTGACCACCAAGAGCTTGTCGCCCGCTCATTCCACAAGCTCATCTCAATATATATGGTCCTGAATGACCGTGAATCAGCAATCAAAGCCGCACAAGAAATCGTTAACTACTACCCTCACCCCACCTACTTACCTGCAGCAAAGGATTTCTTGATAAAAAACCCTCCCCCTCAAGATAATGAAGACCCCACCACGCAGGATAAATCATCCCCCATGCCTGACCAAACAGAAAAAAACAAAGCCGCCCCTCCCCTATCTCAAGGCGAAACCCAGACTGCCGAAAATCAAGAGTCGCCTCGCCAAAGACCCGCTTTTCTCTCCAAAAAAGACAGAGAAAAACTCCAAGAAGAAAAGAAAAAACCCAAACAACCTAAAAACTAACCCCACAACAACACCATTATGAAAAAACACCTCCTCATCCCCATCCTCCTCGCAAGCTGCACCTTATCTCCTCTTACCCTTCATTCGCAGGAGAATCCACCACCGCAAGTTCCACCCCCTGTAATCGAAAAAAATCTCCTGCAAAAATACCAAGAGGGCGGCCCATGGATGCACGCTATTCTCCTCACCTCTATCGCCACGATTGCCTTCACAGTCTTATGCTCGATTCAAATACGGCGCTCTGCAATCATGCCCCCTCACTTACTCAAAAGCCTTACAGACGCAATGTCCCAGCGTGACGTCCAAACCGCATACGATCTAGCTCGTGCAAGCGCAACCCCTCTCGGTCGCGCCGCAACAGCTATGCTCGCCAAAGCTAATTTTGGACGCGATATGTTCAACAAACCGGCTATGGAATCTGCTGCTGGTGAAGCGATCGCCGCCGAAGAAACTAAACTCGGCATTTGGGTGAATTATCTCAACGTCTGCGCACAACTTGCACCCATGCTCGGCCTCTTCGGCACCGTGGTCGGAATGATCGAAGCCTTCGACAAACTCTCCATGGGACGCTCCGAACCCCAAGATCTCGCCGGAGGCATCGGTGTAGCCATGTTAACTACAGCCGGAGGCTTAATCGTAGCTATTCCTGCAATCGCTCTCTATTTCTTCTTCCGCAGCCAACTCACTAACATCATCACAGACATGCAAAAATCCTTCGCTCACATGCTCGACCTTTTCACAGGAGAAATCCAGCCCGACGGCCAGCGTGCGCCAGTCTACGTTGATACGTCTCAAACGCCCAACACCTAAAAGACCCACTATAGCTAGACCATGATCGCCCGAAGAAGACCACCAGAAAACGTGAAGGTCAACATCACGCCGATGATTGATATGGTCTTTCTGCTTTTGGTTTTCTTCATGGTCACCAGCAAAATCACCACTGAACAAAAGAAACTTGAAATCCGCCTCCCCATCGCAACTGCAGCAAAATATGTCGAAAACCAAAAGGGGCGTGAGATCATCAACATCGACGCAGAAGGCCGCATTTTCACAGGAGACAAAGAGGTAGATATGAAAGGCTTTAAAGCTTATCTCAAGAAACGTCTTATTGAACATCCCCCATTACAAATCTCCGTGCGCGCCGACGCCCGCACCACAGCAAGACGGATTAAAGAAGTCATGGAAGCTGCCGCTGAAGCTGGAGCAATCGAGGTGATCTTCGCTACCTACAAACAGTAATCTTTCCCCTATGGCCGTCCGACTTCCCCGCCGCAGCCCTGAAGATGTCGAGATCTCGATGAGTCCAATGATCGACATGGTCTTTCTATTGTTGATCTTCTTCCTTGTATCCTCCAAACCCCTGAAGCCCGAGGCTGATCTAGGAATGAAGTTGCCCGGCACTGTCGCCCAAGAGGAAGCAATAGATATTCCCGACGAACAGCGGATTAAAATTTTGGCATCAGGCCAAGTCTTACTCAATGACATGCCCATTGATACGCCCGATAGCAAGGAGCTCCCCCAACTCCTATTTACACTCACACGATTCAAGCAAGCCTGCAAAGCAAATAGATCCGAAGCTCTCGTCACCCTAGATCCGGAAGATGACGTCAAACATCAACGCATCGCCGATGTAATGAATGTCTGTGCTAAAGCCGACATCGACGGCGTCACCTTTGCCGGTAAAACCATGGAGGAATAAGCTCACATGCCCGACACCCTTTCTTCTCCTCCACCCACCTACACAGATCAAACAAACAGCGGAAATCTTAAAGTCGTTAAGCGCAGCCTATTAGCGACGGTAATTCTGGTAAGTATCGCTATCCATATTGCAGGAGGTATCATTGCAACGGTGATCATTGTTGCGCGTTATTTTGCCCAACCCGAGGCAACCTTCGTGGCTAAAAAACCAGTCGCTATTCCTCCCAAAATTATCGAGCAACGAATGATTTCAGCAGAAGTGGATTCTTTCATTGAAAAACCCGTGTTTGACGATCGCTTGGCCAGCCTACGCCCAACTGACTTTGCCTTGCCAGAAATTCCACCAATCCCAATTGATGAAATCACGCCAATCGATCCTACCAAACTGCTTACAGATCCAAATCAAATGATAGGCACAGCTGAGCGCTCTACACCGGATGATTTAGGGTTTGAAGGAGACACAATGTCATTCTTTGGAATTCAAGACAAGGGCCGATCTGTCGTCTTTGTCCTTGATGTATCCAGCACCATGTTTGATCGATTACCCGGAGCCTACAAATTTGTCCAAGAGGAATGCATAAATCTAATCAACAACGTCAGCATCAATACACGATTCGGCCTTGTTATTTTCAGCGGCGCTGCCGGTAAGTGGCAAAGCGAACTTGTCCCAGCTACAGACGCCAATAAACAAGCCGCTGCAGAAGCCATCCGCAAAATCGATCGTGATACCATCATGCGAATCATGCGAGACTGGAAAGATCCGATTCGTGAAGCTCCTCGCGAAACAAGACCCGATCTAGGTTTGAAGTTAGCTTACACCATGCGCCCCGAGGTGATCTACATCCTTACTGATGGTGAAGCAAACAAGAAAGGCAACACGATTCCCATCACAGCAGATGAAATAAAGGACGTTATAAAACAGCTCAACGAAACAGTTGAGACCCCTCCTCGCATCCACGCAGTCTACTATATCACAGCAAAAGCTAAGCCAAGAGAGGAAGAGTTTGTCAAAGCTATAGCCAGCACTGGCAACGGCCGCTTTATCAAGCTTGAGGCTGTAAAGCTCATGCGCGAGGAGATGCGTCAAGAATAAATCTTTGGCAAAAGATTAATTTCGTATTATAAATAAATCTGCCAGAGGTTGTAGAACCCAGACAGGGTAACCCCGCCAGGTCCGAAAGGAAGCAACGGTAACTTGCTCTGAGTTGTTACGGCCTCTGGCATCTCCACATGCCTGCTGCTCAAGAATACCAAAAAGTCACCGAATGCCTCTTTTACTGGAGTATATTTGATCCAGGCGTGAAATGTGATCTATCCTCACACGCTTGGAACTCACCTAAGGGCCTAGTTTTTTTTGATCCCGTGCCACTTGCTGAAGATGCACTAGTGGAGCTAACACAGAGTGTTCGCCCTCACGCGATTTACTTGACTAACGCAAATCATGCACGCTCTGCCGAGTGGTATCGAAGTAAATTTTCAATCCCTATCTTCGCTCCGAGTGAATCCCTGGCAGAACTAGAAATAAAACCCGATGGAACTTTGGATATTCATCCTTTGTCACCTGAACTTCTATCAATTCCCTTGACTGGGGGAGGTTTGGGAGAAACAGCCTACTATATCCCAGCTAGCCAATCTCTGATCTTAGGTGATGCGCTCGTCCATCTTCCCCAGACCGGCTTTACTTACTTGCCCGACAAATACTGTAGAGACTCACATCAACTCAAAGAATCCTCCCGCGCCCTGCTTGAACTAGACGTAAGCATAATCTGCTTCGCTCACGGAATGCCGATTGTGCAAAAAGCTGCTGATCGTCTGAAGAATTTGATTTTATCTAATTCTCAACAGGCAAAATAAGGCGCACACGGGTCCCTTTCCCAAGCTGACTTTCGACCTCAATTTTTCCTCTATGATTTTCAACTATCCGCCTGACGATTGCCATACCGAGACCACTCCCATCAGCTTTAGTAGTCAAAAATGAATCGAAGATTTTTTCTTTTATATCTTCGCTCATCCCATGGCCAGTGTCCTCAATTACTATATGGAGATAAGGGAGCTCACTTTCCTCAATCGATGCTCGTATAGACAGACGCCCCCCTTGTGGCATAGCTTGTATGGCGTTAAGCGAAAGATTAAGCAGTGCCTGCTCGATCTGTGTGCGATCAAGTGCTACCTTTTGGTGATTTGTAGCGATGTTAATGTCGGTTTCGATTCTTTGTTCTTCTAATTTCGGCCTCAAGAAGTGAACAAGCCGCTCGATGATTTCCTGTATCAGCACTGGCTCTCGTCGCGGCTCAGATCTCTTGGCTAAGCCAAGAATTTGTTTTACTATTTCGTTCATCTGTTGAGCTTTCTCTTGAACGACCTCAATATCTTTGCGTCTCGGACTATCTTTAGGAAAATCTTCTTCTAACCCATGGAGTAACATTTGCATCACCATTAGAGGATTTCGAATTTCATGAGCAACTTCTGCAGCAAGAAGGCCGATCGTGGAGAGCCGTTCGCTTTGACGAAGTTGATTTTCAAATTCTATGAGGCGAGAAAAGAGTTTTATCTTCTCTACAGCTACGGCGGCCATATCCGCAAGACCTTGAAGCCAGTTAATTTCATGATTAGCGAAACGTCGAGATTCCCCGGTGAATAAATTTAATACTCCTAAAACTTCTTCGCCGAAACTTAACGGCACCGAAAGCAGAGAGGCCAACCGCGCTTCACGAGACAATTCAGTATATGGATAAGCAAATTCGGCATTCAGATTATGAATAGCCAAAGGACGTCCTCGTTTCACAACTACACTTACCACAGCGCTAGATAAGTGGATGGGCTGCGCGGGTAAAATTTTCGAATCAGTGTCACCGTAGGCGGATCGGATATAAAGCTCATCCCGATCTTCATCCAAAAGAAGTAGAGTAGAAACTTTAGCTCTCAAAGACTCCGCTGCCTGTCTCACCACAAGGTTTAGGACTCTTCCCAAATCATCATGGGATACAAGTTCCCTCACCGTGCGCAATAGACCAAGGAGGGAATTCTCCCGACGCCGAAGCCCATCCCTTTCCCATAAATACTCGAGCCACTTCCAAAATTCCTGGGCTTTGTTTTGCAGCTTTTTGATCTCTTGATCTGAAAGCTTCTTATCTCCTCTTGCATAAAAGACGCCCACCAGTTTTTCATTAATTTCTAGCGGTAGAGCAAGACCATAACGTTCATTCTCTGCACGCGCCTCTCCATGAATAATCCGAGCATTGGCAGCTGCTTTCCCAATCCATCCATGATTGATTTTTATTTTTCTCTCAAGTGATATGGAGCCTTCTCCAGAGTCGATCTCGAGTTCAAGCGTATCGTCATTGATATTTACGCTGTATAACCCACACTCGCTAAAATTATATTCTGCCTTGATTTCCTTGATAAAGGTCTGAAGCGCATTCTGGGGCGTGACAAGTTGATTAACTGAATGCCAGTCTGTGAAATCCATATTTTTTGCTTAATACCATGTCCTATTATGGCAACTAGAAGCACAAATTTGGAAAATATGTCCCCCTCTTTAGCCTGTGAAAACTTAAATCGCTACCTAGGTGAAGGCGATCAGCGAGTTCATGTCCTTCGTTCAATCTCATTAGAACTTTTTCCCGGCACAATGTATTCTATCGTCGGAGCGTCGGGAAGCGGTAAAAGCACCTTACTTTATCTCCTCGGACTCTTAGATAAAGCAGACTCTGGCAAAATCATAATCTTAGACCAGGTGATCACCCCTGACGACGATGATCGGCGCACAGCATTAAGAAATAGACATATCGGCTTCGTCTATCAGTTTCATTACTTGCTTAGGGAATTTTCTGCTTTGGAAAACGTCATGCTTCCAATGTTGAGATTAGAAGAAAGTGGGCCACGTCCAGATTTAGAAAAACGCGCACTAGAACTCTTAGATGCTGTTGGGCTCGCCCATAAAGCCCATCGCCGCGCCCATCAACTCTCCGGCGGTGAACAGCAACGTGTCGCCATAGCACGTGCTCTAGCTAACTCACCATCCATCCTGTTAGCCGACGAGCCTACTGGGAATCTTGATTCCTCGAACTCAGAACGAGTCTTCGATCTATTACTAAAACTTACTCGTGAACGCGCCCTTACCTCCCTAGTCGTTACTCACAATCCAACTGTAGCCGAAGAATGTGACGTAACTTTCACTATGTGTGACGGAGCCATCGTGCACACCTGTTCTCGCCGAGACAACAGAAGGATTAACGCGAAATAACCACTAAAAAATTCCTTACTCTTGCCCACTCTGGCCAATAAAAAGGCTGATTGGCTCCTCGTATCCAAAACCCCGCTGATGAGCCGCCATCAAGATTGATTGCCACGTCCACACGAAAATCATCACCAAAAATTTTTTGAGTTAATAATTCAGCGGCTTCATAAAGCGTGACGTTATCAACAGAAATCAATGCCCATAATCCATTTCCATCGCTGGCCACCGCCGTGCGTCTCGCTCTATGTTCTGTGTTTAAACCAATCACCGATTGCCCGTTCTCGACAAGGAATGGCCCCGTTTGAATCAACGCTCGCACATCTCGTCCATAGCGAAACCGATGAAATCTCTCGATGAATAAACTTTGTCCACGCAATCCTACCATCCCTGTTAATAAACGATTAGCCCTACCCCTCTGAATCACCCGGCCATCGACGACGTACCAACCAAGCGGTTCATTCTCCTTGCTAAAGAAACCCCCGTTCACACCTGCTACTGCCTCCACTTGCATGGCTGCAGATACCAGATTCATACCCCTTCCTGGAGGATTATCGACGACTTTAATAGTAAATCTCCGCTCATCAAAAACTGCAGCACGAAGCTGAACCTCTGCATCCTGGTTTACGCACAAAACAAACACATGCTCCAAGCCTATCACCCCTGTGTCAATTGAGCGGACTTGCCGTATTTCCCATGCTAATAAATTAAGCTTTCCCGTCACAAGTATCGCTATGACTGCCCAGACTGAGACAATCCCTGACGCTTTTGCTCGAATCACCGTATGTAAGTTATCCCTTAACATCCTGGGAATCAATCCGCGATAGACTGCCTACTTTAGAGGTTCCGGGCAAGCTCCTAATCTGTATCCAACCATTCTTCCGATAGGCCTGCTGACATTGACTGAGATTGATACGGGCAGGTTTTTCCTGAACGGCTAGTAACCTTATATTTTCAACGTCGTCGTAGTCAATGTCGCTAACCTTCTTATGACGCAACCAATAGTAGATTACCTCTCTTTGTTTTCCCACTGGCCATGCCCGAAGCGCATGCACAGAGAGCTTATCCGTAGCACTTTCATCATGAACCAAATCACTAATCCATTCTGCTCTGGCTGCAGAGACCATGGCTCGTCGCCAGATGGCTTCGCGTATCCGATTATGGAATTGTTTTTCAAGCAACGGCAAAAGCTCATGTCGTATCCAGTTTCTATGAAACTGAGTGTTCTTATTCGTGCAGTCTTCCACCCACTTCAGTTGCTCTTTTTCAGCATAGGCCTTGATTTCCGACCGCCAGACCGAAAGCCATGGACGCCATATCGTTAAATCACCCCACCTTGCCGGAGACTTAATCCCAAATGCAGCAGAATTTCCGCCTCGAAATAGTTGTAATAAATACGTCTCGACTACATCATCCGCGTGATGAGCTAATACGACATCGTATATGCCGATAGCACGTGAGACTCGTTCAAAAAAAGACAATCTCGCACGGCGTGCGACCTCCTCCTTAGTCTCTAACTCAGCGTCCGAAGCGCAACCAATAAAGAAATCCAGTTGATATTTTTTTGCAAGTTCGTTGCAAAATTTCGCATCCGAGTCGGCTTGAGACCTCCAACGATGATTAAAATGGCAAACCACAGGCTTATAACCTGCTCCGACCAGCTTGTGCAATAATGCAACCGAGTCCACACCACCCGAAAGTCCATATATAAAACGCAGGGGCAGTTTGCATAAAGCTTCGTCAAAATGCTCAAACCAATTTCTTTTACTTCCTGTCCTCACAGCGTTCGTTTATGAGCTAAAAAACTTTCTTAAGTAACTCCCTCAACATCTCAGGTTGCCTTCACCTACAGTTACTCTAGCATGTTTCTCAGTTGAGAGAATTGAATATTCAGCGTGCAAATTTTTTTGTAACCTTAGCTATAACATTCCTCTTATCTCTTCGCTTTTCTATGTCAGCTGAATCCACCTTAGTCTTGGGAGGCGGATGTTTTTGGTGCCTTGAGGCCGTTTATGAGCTTCTACCTGGTGTAACAGAAGTCACCAGCGGCTACGCTGGTGGGCATTTAGACAACCCCACATATGAACAAGTCTGCACAGGAGAAACAGGACACGCTGAAGTTATCGAAATTCGTTACAATCCTAACAAAATCTCCCTAAAAACACTCCTCGAAGTTTTTTGGGAAGCCCATGATCCTACCACTCCTAACCGACAAGGACACGACGTTGGAACTCAATATCGGTCAATCATCCTCTACCAAAATTCCGAACAACTCCAAGCCGCTACACAATCCCTTAAAGAAGCACAGTCTAAATTCGACTCTCCTATCGTCACCGAGATAGTTCCGCTTAAAAAATTTTATCCAGCTGAAGCCTATCATCAGGACTATTATCGCCGCAATCCTCAAAAACCGTACTGCCAAAGCATAATAAAGCCCAAACTTGAAAAATTAAAAAAAACCATTTCGTCTTGGAATAACAGAGGCGTCTAAGACAGTGCAAGTGTGTAAGCTTGCTCTTCAACCACAAGATTCCAAATGCGATTTTACTACCGAAAAGAAAGCCGGCTAACAACACTTACTTTTATTTCTCGGCTGGCGCTAACCTCTATAGCGCTATTTAGCGCATTTCAGGGATGCCAACCCCCTCCCGATTGGATTCAAAATACGCCCCCTCTTTTTAATGAGCCTTCTCCTCAGACTTCTGAACCGTCGAACGAAAATAAGTCACCAGAGCCAAATCAAAATGAACTCACATCGGAAGTAGATCCCTTGGATGAGTCGATTAGCGACCCACATCCCCTACCCACACCAGTCTTACCCCCCGACATTTTCAAAATAAAAAGTCTCGCTCTAGAACGCCCTCCAGAACATTCGCCTATAACCGATAATCACTGGAGCGGCAAACCTAAAGAAGACAACAATTCTGAGCTCTTATTCACTACTCCCTCCAACGTGTCTTTCCTAGATTCGATACACAATGCAGGGCAAGCACCCCTTCCCGATCAGTCAGCCTCTTACTCCCAATCCTCTTCGCAATACAGCGCATCAAGCCACTCATCCTTAAGGTATTCCTCATATGCTAGCAGCCAAGGCTTCTCTAGCAGCTCAGTTGGCTTTATTTTAAAGTCGGCCGAAAACGCTTACAGAGAGTTAGCTCAACGACAAGCTTCTCTATCCTCAGCACACACATCCTCAGAATCCTCCTATTTATCATCATCGCTAGCTCATCATACAGCTTCTTTCTCTCAATCAACTCCACCTAGATCGACCCATCAACAGTCGTCCTCGTCTTCGTCTCTTCCACACGCGACTCAACGACCCCTTTATACCTCTTCCCACAATCACTCAAAATCATCAGCATGCTCATCACCAGCAGAAAGTTCGGCTTCCTCATCTCAAAACAGTAGCCAACAGGCAATCTCCTTTTTCACCCCTCGTCCGTCCATAATCCCTCCATCCCCCTCATCCCCTTACGATATCATAGCTGACGAATATGATATATATCCTCAAAGGGCACATCAAAGCACTTCTAGCTCTTTTTCACCTTTTACCGATTCCACTACCTCATCTTCAACGACATACATCCTTATACCTCACTCCTTTTACAAACCAGAGCTACTCAGCGACAGATGCACCAAACCTAATTGTGAAATACTTACTTACACCACCGACCACGAAGCTCTACACAAACTCATCTCTATCCGTCCTGCACTGACAATCCTTCCGGATACAATCCTTGCCTACGCCATATCCTCGCAACTTCTCCGCCCCATCCCAATCGCAAATCGTGCCACAATAGAAAAAATCCCTCCCCTCTTCACAGGACACTACTTCGATCCTAAAAACGAATACACCATCCCATACGCCTTCACCCACGTTCTCCTTGCACAAAGAAGCCAATCTCCATTACGCCCGATTAAAGATTGGCCAGAGTTGATCACATACCTCAACGGAGATAATCCTAACCTAAAAAAACAAGCCAACGGCTCAACAAGCCCCCCCCCACACCATCCTGACTCTAACGAGATTTCCCCCTCACCCAGCCCTAATTCCCCACAAACACCTGCCCCACCTCCACCCCCTTTCTCAATCGCGCTTCCCGCTAATCATTCTCTACACCCTGCAATTTGGGCAAAAATCCAAAATCGCCCTCAGCGAAAAGCTCCTACCCCGCCCCAGTGGTGGCCCAAATCCACAGCACCAACCTCAGACGCAACACAAAACACAGACCTCATCATCGACGAATCGCACCACCTGATCCTTTCTCTTTCAAAAGATAATTGGCTCATCACCTTTCCATCATCGGGCACTATCACACGCCTGTATCATCTCGCCCTTCCCAACTCCTCAACATCAGATGAAGACCAATCGCAGTTACTCTCGTCATGGCTCGAGCCCGATTTCCATCTCAAATTTACCCAACAACTCGCCCTAGGTTGTCCCCTCAACAATGCCCAGACAAAAGCCCCTCCACTGCATCCCTTAGTCTACCCATCGAGCCAACTTCTCTCATTATCACGCTTTGCCCTTCCCATGCGCCCTGACGATCGATCCCCAACCGCGCCCTTGAGCTCTCCTTGCCCCCCTTGACCCCATCGCAGCCAAGTGCTAATTAACAGTAGCCAAGGACACTCTATGGCACTCAACTCCCAAGTCCTTGTCCTCAATCGCCTCTGGCAAGCTGTCAATATCTGCTCCGCTCGCAGAGCCTTTTCGCTCCTCTATCTCGACCACGCCCACGTCGTTCACCCCCATCATAAGGAAGATGACTTCGCATTACACAACTTTCACCAATGGAAGGAAATCTCCCGTAATTACGACGGGCATGACGTCGTCCACACCATTCACTTCAGATTGCGTATCCCTAAAATAATCCTCCTCCTCATATACGACCGACTACCACGAAAAGAAATCAAGTTTACCCGCCAAAACTTATTTGAGCGCGACAATTACACATGCCAATATTGTGGGCAAAAGTTCCATCCCAACGAACTCAACCTCGATCACGTCATACCCCGTGACCAAGGCGGAAAAACCACCTGGGACAACATCGTCTGCTCCTGTATCCGCTGCAATTCCCTCAAAGGCAACCGCACCCCATCCCAGGCGCACATGCGGCTCCTCAAAAAACCCACCGCCCCAAGATGGCGACCCTTTGTTCACATCCAACACATGCGTTCCACTCACGACTCCTGGCATCGCTTTCTAAACGTAGATAGCTGGAAAGTCGAACTCTGCGATTAGTTGCTCCCCCACACACCTCTGCACTCTACCGGAGACATTGACGTTACTTTTTTTATCCCTAGTAGTTAATTTGCCCTATGAATAAATTCCTCTCCGGCTGCGGGGTTGTCTTCCTAATCCTGATCCTCATTGCCTCCGTAATCCTAAACATCATCCTCTTCGCTCTTCTAGCAGGCAAAAACTCAGACTATTCGTCAACTAAAACCGCATTATTTGAAGAAGAATTCATCACCGGAAAAAGCAACAACATTCACAACACCATCGCAGTCATAGACCTCACTGGAATCATCACCTCTGACTTAGAAGGTGCCGTCGAGCCCACCGCCCTAGACGACTACATCGCACAGCTACGACAAGCACGAGAAGATAAAAACGTCAAAGCCATCATCCTTCGCATCAACTCCCCCGGCGGCGAAGTCACAGCGTCCGATACACTTTATCATCACATCAAACAAACACGTGATGCAAAGCCTGTCGTCGCCTACCTCGATTCTATCGCTGCCTCTGGCGCTTACTACGCTGCCGTAGGCGCAACTCAAATTATCGCTCATGAATTATCCGTTACAGGCTCCATCGGAGTCATCCTACAATCTCTCACAATAAGGGAACTCTTCGATAAAATCGGTATCCGCGCCCTTACCATTAAATCAGGGAAAATGAAAGACCTATTAAATCCCTTCCGAGATCCCCAACCCGAAGAAGAAGCCTTTCTGCAAGCCATGATCAATGAAACCTACGAAAAATTCCTCTCCGTTGTCACCTCAGAGCGAAAACTCGATCCCCAAAATGCACGCACACTCGCCGATGGCCGAATCTACAGCGGTAAACAAGCAGTAGAAAACAAACTAATAGATGCCATCGGCTATTTCGAAGATGCCATCACCGCTGCCGAAAATCTCGCGCAAATTAAAGAACCCCGCGTCATCCGATACACCGCTCCTTACGACCTTCGTCGCTTACTGCGCTCTTTGTCCCAAGTCATCTCACAAGGCCTATCCTTGCGCCTTCCCCAAGCCCAACCACTCCTCCCACCCTTACGCCCAGGCGCATTATACTATCTCCCTCCTCATCTCCTACTCACTCCATAAAAGCCTCCCAGATCAACCCATCAACAACACGGAAGCCACAGCCGAATGCTCAGTGTGCGTCAGCGATACAACCACCCGAGATAAACCCAAACCCTCAAACACCTCTCTAACCCGCCCATGAAGCACCACGCTTGGCTCACCGGATTCTCCTCTCTGAATTTCAACATCCCTCCACCGCATACCTAATCCCAAACCCGTGCCCAGAGCCTTCAACACGGCTTCTTTAGCTGCAAATCGCACCGCAAAATGCTGTGCCATCTGACCAGAAAAACGCTTACAATAATCTCGCTCCCCATCGGTAAAAAGACGATTCACGGCTTTTTCTCCATGTCGCGACAGCAAAGCTTTAAAACGCGATATATCCACCATATCGATTCCATGTCGAAGATGAACTCCTATTTGATCCATAACCGCCGATATACCCCATACCTTGCCCCAATCACAACCAATTTTACTGACGCCCGCCATCTGATCCACTACCGGTGAACCAGACAGCGGGCGAGCCTAGCAGAGGAGATTTCCAGAGCGTCCAAGAAAGCCAATTTGAGAAGGACTAAAACCACCCCAAAACCAATTTTTTCTCCATACCAATTTCGAGCACCCTCGAAATGATTCCAAGAGGACAATCGCACCAGCCAATTTCTGAACTATCAAAACCATACCTTAACGACTATCGATTACAGAGCGAAGTTCAGTTGCTCTCATCCTCCCCTAAAATGCAGCATTTAACATGCCAAAAACCCAAAATCGCTTTTTTTCTTCGATCTACCCTCCTCTCTTAAAGGATTTTACAAGTTATCCAACCTAAACGGTAAAATTATTTCCTCGTTGATGGGAAAATTTTAATAACATCCATCGATAAATCCCTCAATTCAGTTCTCCCTTTTCAACATTAAATTTGCAAGTTCTTTCAACCTCTCACCCTTCTGACCAAGCACCTTAAGTGCATCGATGGCTTTTTTTGTAAGGCGTTCGGCAACTTTCTTGGCCTCCTCTAAGCCGAGCAAGGCGGGATAAGTCGATTTTTCAGCGGCAATATCTTTCCCAGCACTCTTCCCGAGTTTTTCAGACGTCTGAGTGACGTCCAGAATATCATCCACTACTTGAAAGGCTAAGCCCACAGCTTGACCGAAACGAGTGATTGCTCTTAACTCAGCCTCCCCAGCGTCACCCGCCATCGCCCCTAGTCTCAGGCTACTACAGATCAAGGCTGCCGTTTTCCCCCGGTGGATGAATTCCAGCTCCTCAAGACTTAGCTTTTTCCTCTCTCCCTCCATGTCTGCCACCTGCCCACCGACCAGAGCATGACTCCCCGCAGCCCATGCCAATTCAGCTAAATATGCTCGATGTTCATAACGTCGTCCTGCTTTGGATTGACTAATTAAGTAAAACGCCAAAGCCTGCAGCGCATCACCAGCCAGCACAGCCACGCCTTCCCCGAAAACTCTGTGGTTAGTGGGTTTCCCACGGCGAAAATCGTCATCATCCATACAAGGCAAATCATCATGGATCAAAGAATAAGTATGAATACACTCCACTGCGCAAGCAAGAGGCATCGCTCTACGATAATCTCCTCCCACAGCCTCACACGCCGCCAGAGTCAACACAGGCCTAAGCCGTTTCCCCCCAGCAAACAAACTGTAACGCATCGCCCGATGTAACGTCTCCGGCTTCTCATTCTCCTTAGGCAAATATCGATCCAGCGCCTCATCCACTAATTTTTGCCTCGACTGCCAATAATCCTTAATTGACATAATTTTTCAAATAAAGCTTGATGGCTATCTCTTTACATAAACCACACAATAAAATCAACACAACAACATGCCCAAGCGCGCCGCGGTTACCTGACCTTATTACACTCCGATTAAAAAAAGATTACTTTTTAAGCGTCGCCCTACATCTCCATTGCTTGGTTTAATTGAAGTAATTAAAAAATAATTCATGAATAAATTGAAAAAGCTCTTTAATTGAAATAAAAAAATCAATTTTATGATTGACAAATATTAAATTTAAGACAAATTTTGCATATAAATTACAGACCAATAATGAATATTTTATACAAACTTTATTCAAAGGCTAAATATCTAATCCTAGAATTGCTTGCTCATTCAGCACCAGGCTATCTAAAAGTCTGGGCTATTTTTTTCACCATCATCTGCTCATCTTTAGCAGGATACGCCTCAGAGACTTATTTGATAAGCCCTTCCCCTTCGATCCCTTATAAGCAAGAGGCTCAAATCGTGCGATATGGCGAATTTTATCAACGCAAAGCCGATCGAGTCCCATTCAACCGTTATCGTCAACTTCCCACAAAAGAATCAGATACACAAAGTCAAATTGAGGCACTGCGGGATAGTCTGCCTGAGGAATTTTTCTTCCCTACAATCAGATCAGACAATACACAGTTTGAAAATCCAAGTATAAAGCAAAAAACATCTAACCACAGAAAGTCTGCACACAAAAGATATCCCCTGCGCCAACCCCACTTCTCAACTATGCCATATGGAGATGAAGAGCCTCTTCCATCCCGGACAGAAGTATTACCCCTTGATCAGAGAAGGTCCTCACAAGTCCTCTTACTTATGATTTTATCGGATGACTGGACTGATTCCTATAACTACACAACGCATTTCATCTCGAATGAGACCCCTCTATACTCCCAACATCATTATTCAAAACTCTCCAATCCAGAAGCCGAAGCTCCATCTCTAAGTTTAATTTCGGAACCTCCCTCAATTGTGTCTTATAATCGGCTACGGCCCTAAAACTCTCCCTCTTTGCGCACTACTTCGAGAAAAATCCCAGGTGCCTTTCCTGTGGCTTAACCTACACTTGTCATCGCCTAATTTACCATTAGGCTTCAAATATGAGTAAAGTTGTAAAAGGAAAAGCTTTTGTCGTTCGGGATAATATCGATACCGACCAAATCATCCCCGCTCAATATTTAATGCTTGTCCCCACGGTGCCGGAAGAATACGAAAAACTAGGCTCCTATGCCCTCAGCGGATTACCTGAAACACTTTACCCCATCCCTTTTATCCCACCAGGGCAAACTAAAACTCCTTACAAAATACTTATTGCCGGCCGTAATCTTGGCTGTGGCTCTTCGCGAGAACATGCTCCAATTGCACTTGGAGCAGCCGGCTGTGAAGTAATTGTAGCAGCATCTTACGCCCGTATCTTCTTCCGAAACTGCATAGCCACAGGAGAACTTTACCCATATGAATCCACTCAAGATCTCTCTTCCATCATCCAGACCGGGGATGAGGTAGAGGTGAATTTTGATTCAGACACCCTCACCCACTGTGGCAAGACGTATGAATTAAAGCCTTTAGGAGACGTTCGAGCCGTTATAGATGCAGGAGGGATATTTGAATATGCTCGCCAAACCGGGATGATCCCAAAACAGAGCTAATTGCTTAAAGGAAATTTCATTCTGGAGAATTTTCCTTAAGCACATCCACAGAAGGACGGGATAGTTGTGTGACTTCAGCCTTTGTTGTCACGTAGGTGGGCTTAGGGGAGGCCTTTTGGGCTTGCTTGATTTTCTGATCGATGACTGACGGATTTTGATGAAGAGGCATTGCCTCAGTCCATAGTTGAATGGCTAACGGGAGCTCGTTGATTCGTGCATAAGCCTCAGCAAGATGATCCAGAATGATGGCATTTTGAGGATCTTTCTCTTTTGCTTTTTTAAGCCACTTCACGGCTTCATCGTAACGCCCCAGGCGGTAGTATATCCACCCAAGCGTGTCTAGATATGAGGCGTTATCGGGATCTGCTTCTACAGTTTTCAAGCTCAATGCTAAAGCTTTATCCAACTCCCGATCGAGCTCCGCCCATGTATAGGCAAGATTATTCATGATAACATGATGATCTGGGAATTTGTTATGTGCCCTAAGAAGCGTCTGCAGCGCTTCTTCTTTTTTGGACATAGCTTCAAGTGTGCTAGCACGCAAAATATAAAACTGCGGATCGAGCATCTCTGGATCAGATCCAGAGGCCAGAATCTCTGCCTGTGTAAAAGACAATTCGGCTGCTGGATAGTTCTTTTGCTGTTTTAGAACGACTGCTTCAAGGTAATGAGCTCGAGCTAGAGTGGGGAAACGGCGAGTTAGCTCCTGCGCATCAGTCAATGCCCTCGTATAATCGTTAAGGTTGAGTCGTGTTAAAACAACCGCCATTTGCAAACGTGGATTATGTGGATTCAAAAGCGCGGCTTGCTGCCAATAATTCAACGCCTCTTTGTAATCCTTTTGATTTTCCAATAAAGTCGCTATCTCGATAAGAGGCTCGATCAAAGTCGGTCGAGCTTCACTTAAAGCTTTCCAATGTTTAAGAGCGAGCTCTGGCTGCTGCAGTTGCATGTAGAGCTTCGCGAGAGCTTCATGCAGTCGGGGAGTATCGGGGGACCGTCTCAAGGCGTGTAGGTAATGTGTTAAGGCGGCTTGTGGAGAGACATGCTCATATTCAAGCTCTGCGAGCTTAATGAGCAGAGAGACGTCAGGGCGCTGAGTCGCCCCTATTGCTTCGCGCAGCATATCAATGGCGCCTTGAGGATTCTCGACGCTTAACTCGAACTCTGCGGCAGATTGGATCACAGTAGGATGTTGACTCAAACAAGCTTTTCGAAATAGTTGACGTATAGCTTCTACTAGTGGTGCAGATGGTCGTATCGTCTCCTCTATCAGTGGTGGAATGATGAGTTGTGTCGCTTGGACGCACCAATCTACCGAGTGCCTCTCAACAGCTGCAGAGAGGAGTCGTGCAGCTCCTTCCTCATCGAGCAATCGGATTTTTGAAAGGAGGATCAGTCGCTGGACTAGGTGAAGGGGAGCCTTTTGAATCGGGTTTAGCAGTTGCAAAGTTTCCTCTGGTTTTTTTTCATGGTGTGCTATCAATGCACGGCCTATCAAACGGTAGGTGGAGTGGTGTGCGAGTGCAGCGACAAGCTGGTTCGCTTGCAAAAGTTGCCCTAGGGTTGCGTAGTAGTGTATTAGATCAATGGCTAACAAGGGGACGTCGTCTCGCTTTTCAACCACGTGGCAATAATCCTTTACTGCTAGGTGAAACCCACCTTGAAACTGCTTAATAGACCCTTGTATCAATAAGGCTAAAGCTTCCGCTCGAGCTTGGTTTAGAATTTCTTGAGCAGGAACGATGGCTACGACCTCGCGGCTTGGCTTGGCTTTCACTACAGTCGTTGGCCAGTGTTGCAATGCGCAACATAGACAGAACAGCCCCACCACCCTCACACGCCAGATGGCTTTTTTGTATGCAAAGCTAGGGCGCGTTGCGTTAGTGAGGCCGCTTGCTATAGTCAACACAGTAATAACTTATTGGCTAAGCCTTGTAGCGCAAACGCTTCTTGTGACGATTGGCACGCCTGCGCTTGCGCCGCTTGTGGCGGTTTATTTTAGCTTTACGACGTTTTTTGATGGATCCCATGATTATTAAATGAAACGGGCTGTTGAGCTAGCAAATGCAAAGGGTTGTGACAATAGTAAAATTCATTTTACCAGTTTTGTGATCGGTATGAGGGTGTAACGATCTTTGTCGTCTTGCACTTTCCATCCCATGTCTAACAGCTGTTGACGCATCTTGTCGGCGGTTGCCCAATCTTTCTGGAGTCGAGCCTGCCATCGTTTTTCTGCTATGGCGCAAACTTCATCGGGAATAGTCAGCTTATCATTAGAGTCAGATTTTTTTTGGGACCAAGGATCAATTCCAAGACAACGGCATAAGGCTACAAAGCCTTGTTGATCTGGCGCGGAGATGGGTTTGGGGATTTGTTTGAGAGTTGTAAAGATGAGCCCTAAGGCAGAGGGTGTATTGAGATCACTTTGCAAGGCTTGCCAGGCAGAAGTGAAGCGGCCAAATTCAGAGCACGTTTGGGGACCTAAATCGTCAGGGGCTGGAATCGACTCGGCAAACTCTGCAAGTCGCTCTAATGCACATCGGGCAGCATGAAGCGCATCCCAAGTGAAGTTGAGGGGTTGTCGGTAATGTGCTGAAAGTAGCAGATACCGCGTCTCATTTGGGCTGTATCCTCTTGCTTTTATATCTTCTAAGGTATAGAGGTTTCCGAGGCTCTTACTCATTTTTTGTCCTTCGACTAGTAGATGAGCGGTGTGAAACCAGTGTAAGGCAAAGGTTTTTCCCGTGCAGCATTCCGACTGGGCAATTTCATTTTCATGATGAGGGAATATGAGGTCTTCTCCGCCTGCGTGGAGGTCTATCGTCTCTCCTAAATGATAGCAGGCCATGGCACTGCACTCAATGTGCCATCCTGGTCGTCCTTCGCCCCATGGGCTTGGCCAGTAGTATGGCCCGTCTTCAGGTTTTCTGGCTTTCCATAGAGCGAAATCAGCAGCATTCTCGCGTTGATATTCGTCGGACTCGATGAGGGTTTGAGTAAGAATCTGTCTTTGGTCTAAGCGTGATAGCCGACCGTATTGAGGGAAGGAGGCAACGCGAAAATAAACTGAGTGATCTGGAGTAATGTAGGCGTGCTTTTTTTCTAGGAGTTTACGGATGAAATCGATTTGCTGAGGAATATGGGCAACGGCGCTGGCTTCAATGTGTGGGGGGAGTAGGTTTAGGGCAAGGGCGTCTTCATGGAAGAGTTTTGTCCAGTGGTCTGTGATGGTTTTAAGTGGTTGACCTGTCTCTATAGCTTGTCGGATGGTTTTGTCATCGACGTCTGTGATGTTGCGTAGGTGTAGAACTTGAATTCCGCTTGTTGTCAAGACTCGACGTAGGAGATCTTGAAGGATGAACGTTCGGAAATTTCCAATGTGGGCGCGGCCATAGACCGTGGGGCCACAACAATACATCTTGAAAGTGTGGCCATCGTGGGGTTGGAGTGTGCGGATTGTTCGAGAGAGTGTGTCGTATAGCTCCACGTTTAAATTGGTTTGCCGGTTGAGCTAGAGGGAATCACCGTGTTTGTTCAAAGTTAATCTGCCCTTGTTTGTTATCTCGTGCGATGTTTCCTGATGAGGGAGGAGGTTCTGCTCCTTGGGCGATTGCGATTCCCCAGCCTTCGTTGTTGCGTGCGGTGTTGTTGTGGAGTTCGGGGCGAGTGCCTTCATCCACGATAAGTATTCCGATATCTCCGTTGTTTTCGCATATGTTTCCTCGTGCTACTCCTTTTGCTCCTTTGCCAAAGTGGATGCCGCGCAGTTCATTGTTTGATACTCTGTTGTTGGATATAGTTGGTGCTGTGCCTTCATCGAGGATGGATATTCCGTTCATTTTATTTTTTTCGGATGTATTTCCGTCGGCAATGCCGCCAGCGCCTTTTGCGAAAAAGATACCACGGCGTTGGTTTTCGATGGAGATATTCTGTTGAATTGTCGGTGCGGTGGTTGGGTTGAGGACGGCAATTCCGTCCCAGAGATTTCCTTTGACAATATTGCCGGTGGCAGTGCCACTGGCGCCGCTTGAAAATACGAGACCCACTCGTTGGTTGTTGTTGATCTGGTTGCGTTCGATGATGGGGGCCGTTCCGGAGTCCATGACTGAGATGCCAAAGAGGCTGTTATTTTCGATGATGTTTTGTCGAAGGGTGGCTCGGCTGCCATTTGAAATCTGGATGCCACTACCGCTTGAGTTGATGATACGACAGCGTGTGATTTCAACGTTGGAGTTAGAGATGTGGACTAATGGTGGGGAGTTCTCGGGGTTTATTCTTTCGGTATGTGTGAGGGTTACGCCTTCGATATGGCCAGTTTGTATGTTGCGGATGTCTAGGACAGGGGAGGTGGGTGGGCATTGTATGGTGACTACATCCATCCCGTCGCCGATGATGCGAATGCCTTCTCTTAGAATTAGATTTTCGGTGTATGTGCCTGGTTTAATTCGTATGGTCTCTCCGGGACTGGCTGCATCGATGGCTGCTTGTATTTGGATATATTCGTCGGGGACTGTTTTGGCGGGAGTGTGAATCGCCGGTGGGGAGGCGGAAGAGACGGGGGCAGGAGCTGGAGTCTGTGTGGGGGATGGAACGGTCTGTGACTGGGACGGTATGGTGGGGATCTGAGGCGTCTCGAGGGATGACGCAGGTTGGTCGGTGACGTTTGCCGTGGGTAAGGAAGGAGGTGCTGGCGGCGCGCTGTGGGGAAAATCGGTCGCAGGAGGTTGTGGGAGCTCAGTGGGTGTGTATTGTGTGGATTGGGGTGGTGGTGTGTGGGGTGGTTCTGGAGTAGGGGATGGAGTTTCTGGAGCGCTGCTTGGAGGAGTGATGGCTAGCTCTGATGCGGCTTTGTTTTTTGAAAATAAAAAGGTAAATTTCTCGAGGTAGGCTTTAGGCAATATGTCAAGCTGGATTAGGATGAATCCTATAACGAATAGACTGGCATAAAAGGCTAGGACGGCGATCAAGATGGTAATCAGGTTTTTTTGCCAGTTACTTTTCTTTTTTGATGGCTGTGGTGGAGGAGGCTCGGTTTTTTGTTGATATGCGTATGGTGGAGGGGGGTTGAAATTTGGGGGAGGCTGTTGGGTGTATGTGCGGCTGCGTTGCGCGAAGCGGCTGCGTTGGTGCGTGGGATCGGAGCGTTGGGTTGAGTGTTTGCGGGATTGCGCAGAGGAGGAAAGGTATTCTTTTTCGTCTATTTCTTCGTAAGGTAACGGGTCGGTTGAGGTTTGCGATGAGGCTGCGGAATCCCAGGCAGCATACTCAGTGTGAGCAGAGGTGGAAGAGGGGCTTGTCTTTAGATCCTCCGTATCATCTCTGAAAGGGCTTGAATAGGGCGCGGAGTGGACGGTATCGGTTTCGGGATAGGATGAGGTATTGTGAGATGGCGAAGTGTATGAAGCGGGTCGAGGAGGGGGGGTGTGGGAAGACGGAGCAGCCCCATGAGCGGAAGAAACCGATTGAGTTGAAGATTGTTGGTATGCAGGGGCGGCCTCCGGGGTAGCGGCGAATGGGTCCGTTTTTGTAGGATATATTGGTGGAGAATTCTGAGGTGTGGAGGGTGTAGATGTCGTGCGCGGCCCACGGCTAAAATTGGGGGATGAATATGTCTCTGCGGAGGTAGGTTTGGTGGCTGTTGTAGTTGAAGTAACCGATGAAGCCGTGGCTGGTGGAGGAGATGGTGTGGGGGCTTGTTGTGTAGCTTGCTTGGGGAAATCAGGAGAAGTGTCGGGAGAAGGCTTTATATTTGAATCTGAATCTGGATGAGGGGTTACCTTTGCAGTTGGATGTGATCCGCCGGCAAAGGTGGGGTAAATAGGAGTAGCTTCAGAGCTATGAACGGCATGGGATGGAGGGGGAATGTTTGGAATGTTTGGAATGCTTGATGGACCGGGTGGTGGCGTAGTAAAAAAAGGTTGCGATGATGAAGAAGAAGGCGAAGGAAATCTTTGAGGGGAGGGATGAGTATGAGGAGCTTCTGATTTGATTTCTGCAACATCTACGGGCTTTTGTTCCTGAGATTTCTTTTGTTCGAACGGTGAATAGGGAATACCAATATCAAGATCGAGAGCGTGAGCGAATTCAAGGATGGATTGGGGGCGATTTTGACTCCGCCTATCGAGACATGCAGCAATTGTTGAATCCCATGAAGGAGGGATGAAACGGTTTCGTATACCATTCTCTCTCAATTTCAAAGACATCTTAGGCGGAGTCGTGGCTTCAATCGGATTTAGAATATGCTCCTGTCGGTAAGGCAATGAGCCTGTGAGGAGATAATAAATCGTCGCCCCAAGCGAATATATATCATCTTGCGGGGTTGGCTCCATTCCATAGGCACGCTGAGGACTCATAAATTTAAGAGCCTCTGCAGTGCCGTGCCTCAAAATGAAGTCGTTTGTGGGCAAACTCTCCGGAGGAGTGAGTCTGCGAACAACATTAGCAGCAGCATTATTTACAGCTCGGCTAATGTGAAAGTCAGTAACTTTGATGTGACCGTCAGCCGCAGATCGCATGATATTGCTTGGCTTGATGTCGTCATGTATGACATTCTGACTATGAGCGTAGTGAAGAGCCGAGCATACTTCAGTTATGTATGATGAAAGTTTTGCAATGTCGAATACCCCATAAGGCTCCTTGACAACGATCTCTGCTAATGTCTCACCATCAATAGCTTCCACAGAAAATGCAGCCCAGTCATGAGTCACTATAAATTCATAGACGGAGGCAATGTGCTCATGTTTTAGGGGGCGCACTAGCCGACAGGCTTTATCCAGATCCTCCAGGTGTTCCGGAAATCGGCGGATAGGTTCAGGTATAAATTTCAGCGCAACAAAACGTTGAGGCCTCTTTTCTGTAGCAAGCCAATTCAGAGAAATCGGACTCCTACCTAGGATACCATGCAATTGAAAACGATCTAGAAGGACAAGATTCGCCCTAAATTGCGCCACTGTCTGCCCATACAATAGATCGTCATTCACAAAGGGCTAAAATAAGTAAGGGCCTCATCTCTTGCAAGTTGTTTTTAATTACACTGGATTATCTAAAATTATTTTAATCCTTTTCTCCGTGTTTACTCGAATTGCCTAGATGAGCTGAACTCCTAGCTCCGAACAAAGCCGTGCCCAAACGCACCATCGTCGCGCCTTCTTCTATAGCTACCTTATAATCATTACTCATTCCCATAGATAACTCAGTGAGTGGCATGCCGACCTTCTTGGAAATATCCTCTTTTAATTCCCTTAAACATCTAAAAACTGGTCGCGTTTTTTCTGGGTCTTTATAAAGCGGAGCTATCGTCATCAAGCCCATTAAGTCCAGGTATCTCAAAGAAGCCACTTTTTTAACCAATTCTTCAGCCTCTTCTATTTTCACTCCATATTTCGTTGCCTCTGCTGCAACATTTACCTGCACAAGCACCTTAACTTGCCTCCCTTTCCTTTCGCAGCGTTGATTCAATTCCAATGCAAGGTGTTCACTATCCAGAGAATGCACCCATGAAAAATATTCAGGCACCCATTTCACCTTGTTAGTTTGCAAATGACCAATAAAATGCCATTCCCCTCGGCCTACCTTCTCAATTTTACTGATTGCCTCCTGAATCTTACTTTCCCCGAATGATCTTAATCCCGCACGCCAAGCCTCATCGATGAGGGAGGGGTTATGTCCCTTCGTCACAGCAATAATTTTCACCTCATCGAATTCCCGCCCGGAACGTTGACATGCAGCCTCGATCTCCCTTCTCACCAAATTAACATTTTCGAATACATCGCTCATATTTATTATCAACGATAATATCCACTAGAAAGACCACACCAACATCAAACTTCTGTTCAGATGCCAGGCATTTCAAAGGAAACAATCGATCGCATCCGGGCCGCGGCTAATATCGTCGAGATCATAGGCTCTTACGTTCCACTCAAGCGTGCCGGCAAAGAATACCGTGCGCTAAGCCCATTTAATAAGGAGAAAACTCCATCATTCTACGTCGACCCCGTAAAAGGTCTCTTCAAATGTTTTAGTAGTGGCCACGGAGGTGACGTCTTCAAATTCATCATGCTCTACGAAAACGTAGACTTTCCAGCTGCCGTCCGTCTTCTCGCTCAGCGGCTGGGCATTCCCGTCGAGGAAAGCTCCCTTTCGCCACAAGAACAAGAAAAAACACAACTTCGCGACACTCTCCTACGCCTTCACTCGGACGTCGCGGCATATTGGTCTCACCTCCTCCATAATGCTCCTGAAGCAAAACCTGCTCGGGATTATCTCACCCTGCGCCGGATTCCCCTGTCACTCGCGAGGGAATTTTCTCTTGGGTTTTCTCTCCCCTTACGTGACCACCTTCTAACGTGGGCCAAACAAAAAGGTTATCCGATTTCTGTCCTCCGCCTATCTGGACTCTTCGCAGAAAATGAGCAGTCCAAGCAGCTCTATGACCGTTTTCGAAACCGCCTCACGATCCCAATATTTAATGAAAGCGGACAACCGATTGCCTTCAGCGCTCGCCTGATCTCCCAGCAGGATAATGCACCGAAATACTTAAATTCACCCGACACCCCTTTATTCCAAAAAGGACAGACGCTATTCGGGTTGCACAAAGCCAAACGTTCTATACTCGAAACAGGCTTCGCCCTTTTATGCGAAGGCCCCCTGGACCTCATTCGCTGCCATCAATACGGCTTTACCAATTCAGTCGCCACTCAAGGCACTGCCTTCTCAGAAAACCAAGCTCGCCTCCTACGCAGATTCACCCAAGAAATTGTCCTCTGCTTCGACTCAGATCGTGCTGGTGAAAGCGCCACTCTCCGAAGCCTTGAGATTCTACTCTCTCTAGACTTCGATGTCCGCATCGTCACCCTTCCACAAGGACACGACCCAGACTCATTCCTTTCCGAACACCCCCCCGACACATTTCAACAACTCATCTCAAACGCTCCTCACTACATCGATCACTTCACCAATAAAATACTCACCACGTTTCCCGTAGAGACGCCTCAAGGGCGTGCGCAAGCCACCGATGCTCTATTAAATCTACTCCGCCATGTCACACACCCCGTAAAAAGGGAGGCTTACACCCTCACTCTAGCCGCACGACTGCAAATTCCCCAATACATCCTCCTAGAGCGCCTTAAAGCTCTTCCCCCCTCACCTACTCCCCCTCCCCACACCTCAAATCTTTCTGAAGCTAACGAAATAACGCTACACCCCGTCGTGGAGCACTTAACTGCATTCTTGCTTGCTTATCCAGAATACTGTCCTCACCTAGCACGCCTTATACCCCAAGAATCTTTCGACTTTGTAACCGGTGGCCATCTCCTACGTCGCCTTCTGGAGCTTCACTCCCAAGACCTATGGGATACTCCTGAATCACTGATGCACCTCCTTACTGACGAAGCCGAAAAAAACACACTAGCCCGCCTCGCATTGCGCCCCCCCGACATTACTCCCAACGCTCACGACTCCTACTTTCACGATCTCATTCTTCAACTCAAACGTCAAATCCTCCACTACCGAATCAGTATCCTAGAGCAAGAGATCAAAAGCCAACTCCTCTCACCCCAGGCCTTATCACAAAAAACAAAAGAGCTACTTGATTCACGCAGAGCTCTTGCTAACTTACTCCGTCCTAAACCTTAACCTAGCGAATATGCCCATTTCTAAAAAAAGCACTAACAAAAAGATCCGAGATACCGCATCCACAAGCTCCTCAAGAAAAAAATCCTCACACGATAAGCCCGAAAACACTCAAAAGCTAACCACTCCCTCGACCAAAGACACGGAGAGTTTGCCGTATCGTCGTGGGCGTCGCAAAGCCAACACCACCCAGCAAGATCCCTCCACCGCTTCACCCGATAAAAAAATCAAAGACTTAGATAAAATCATCGAGTCCGGAGACACGCACAAAATTTACTCCAAACTCAACGAACTCCCGCAATACCAAGAACGCATCCGCTCACTCCTCAAACTCGCCAAGGAACAGACCTATCTGACATTTGACGACATCAATGAAGCCCTACCCGAAAACGAGGCAAACCCAGAAGTTATTGAAATGATCCTAGCCCTCTTGAGCAGCATGGATATCGCTGTCATAGACAGCTCCGAAGTCGACCGATACAAACAAGCTGCTGCTCAAGAGGAAGAAGCCAACGCTGTAGCCGAAAAAGAAGCTAAGCTCGATATCCTCGATGATCCCGTGAGGATGTATCTGAAACAAATGGGGCAAGTGCCACTCCTCACACGCGAGCAAGAAGTCGAAATCTCAAAGCGAATTGAGAATGCTGAACAGGCTGTGATGAAGATTCTTCATCGATTCGGATTTACTGCCCGTGAATACATATCTCTAGCCTACAAACTACTCCAGCAACGCGAGCGCTTTGATCGCGTCATCCAAGATAAAAAAATCGAAGGCCGCGAAAAATACGAAAAGAGTCTCAAACAACTCATCAAAAAAGTAGAAACCTACGACGAAAAGCTCACCGATCTCTACGTCCGAATAAAAGAATGTAAACAAGATGCCACACGGCAACGTTTACAAAAGGAATTTGACCGCAATCAAGCCAAGATCGAAAAACTCTTCGCCAAATTTTACTACAAACAAAAAGTCATCGAAGACTTTGCCTTCGGCAATCAAATACACTATCAACGGGCTCAAGAATACCTCTCTCAAATTCAAAAATTATCCAAACAGAAAAACCTATCCAAGGATGCACAAGCTCGATTAAGCGAATACCAAAACAACCTTGCTGAATTTGAAATACAGGCCCGAATGCGTGTCGACGAATTTTGCAACCAATACCTAGAACTCCGCAAACAACTACGAGCAGCAATGGAAGCCAAAACAGAAATGGTCGAAGCCAACTTGCGCCTAGTTATCTCCATTGCAAAAAAATACACCAATCGTGGCCTCTCCTTCCTCGATCTCATCCAAGAAGGCAACATGGGCCTGATGAAAGCTGTCGAAAAATTCGAATACCGCCGCGGCTACAAATTCTCCACCTACGCCACCTGGTGGATACGCCAAGCTATCACCCGCTCTATCGCAGATCAGGCACGCACCATCCGCATACCCGTTCACATGATTGAAACAATCAATAAATTGATGCGTGTCCAAAAACAACTTATCCAAGAGCTCGGGCGTGAAGCCACACCGGAGGAGATTGCGGACGAAATCCAAATGCCCGTCGAGCGAGTCCGCGCCATCCTCAAAATGGCTCAACAACCCATCTCCCTCCAGGCCCAAGTCGGAGATAGCGACGACACCACCTTCGGAGATTTCATCGAGGATAAATCAGCCGAAAATCCTGCAGAAATGGCTGCACATTCCCTACTCAAAGAAAAAATAGCCCAAGTTCTTGAAACCTTGACTCCACGAGAGCGCGAGGTGATTGAGCAACGGTTCGGCCTAAAAGATGGCTATTCACGCACGCTTGAGGAGGTCGGTCGCCAGTTCCGCGTCACACGTGAACGCATCCGCCAGATCGAAGCCAAAGCGCTACGAAAAATGCGACACCCCACTAGACTGCGCCATCTTTCAGGGTTTCTTGAACACGAGCAGGTCTTTTAACCCAATCTAAAAAACTTTTCTGCCGTCGCAGTCGTCTGCTCAGCTATAGATTGCAACGAGACCGAGCGCAACATCGCGACCGTTTCAGCAATGACTCGCGTATGGGCAGGCTCACATCGCTTCCCCCGAAAAGGCGTCGGAGCTAGATAAGGACAATCTGTTTCAACCATAAACGAGTCAAGAGGAACCTGTGCTGCCGTGTTTTGAACCTGCTGTGCGTTTTTGAAAGTCACGATGCCAGTGAAGGAGACTATGTGCCCGAGGCGCAGCAAATCCATGGCCTGTTCTAGCGTGCCCCCGAAACAATGAAACACTCCGCGAAGACGCCCTGTATAAGGATGCAATATTCGGAGCGTATCTTCCCAAGCATCGCGTTGATGGACGACAACATTTAACCCATATGCCACGGCTAGTTCGAGTTGGGCGCGAAAAACATCCTGCTGTCTTTGCTTGTAAGCTTGGTCTGTATCATGTGCCGCAGAAGGATCAGATATTTTTTGACTTGGCAAACGATGATAGTCCAATCCCGTCTCGCCTATGGCAGCCACTGGATGCGACTCAATGATCTGCCTGAGTGTTTTTTCGGTGCTCCCATCCCATTCATCAGCATGATGAGGATGAATCCCGATGACAGGAAAAACGACCTGCGGATAAGCTCTCGCAAGCTCGATCGCTCGGTGGCAGGATTGAAGATTAGTGCCTATTGTTAAAATACGTGTCACGCCAGCAGAGAGAGCCCGCTCGATAACTTGAGGAAGATCCCTTTCGTAATCGGGATAGTCCAAGTGTGCATGCGTGTCGATTAACATGCTGCTATTCGATTGCAGGTTTACTAATGACAGGTTTGAAAGGCTTCAATACTGGATCGAGCGGCAATTCCTCATTTTTAGGCTGTTCAGGCATCGGGGACACTTGTGGAGGCCGTGAAGGCTCACGAGAAGGAGCTGGAGAGGCTATTACTTTCTGCTTGGAAAGGATCCGAATAGGATCGGGTAGTTTGCCCACATTGATTTGCGCAAACGGACGATAAAGCGGGTCCGCAACGATCACGACTTTCCATGAAAGGGCGGGCATCGAGCGATAGGCGGCCTCAGCCACCGTGAGACCTTCGAGAAGTCGTGCAATAAACAAATCCCAATGTGGCATCAAATGCAGATATGGTTCATCCACTGCACCGATCGTTACTGCTGCGCCAGCATGAATCAAAGGCCCGCACCAATTTTGAGTCGAGCTATGCAGAGTTTGTGCACTGTATGAGTGGATATGATAAGCGATCGAGCCCGCAGCAAGAACGCCAGGATTCATCATTGGCCCCTTCGCATTGTCGGTATACCAACCTGCATAAATCGCTGTGGAAGGCCATTTCATCTCATCTGGAAAAAGTTCAGGCGTATCATCAATCGTGACGTTGAAACCGGCAGCTTTAAGAAAACGGATCGAGTTTCTCAACCATTCATCTCCTAGTAAATAACCTCCGCTCTCAGCGGTCATCCCGCGGGCATCAATGAAAGCGTTTCCGCGCAAGCCTTGCTTCTCTACATCCAGAGTCTCTTGGATGCGGCGGCGAACGATTTCATTTGAAGGCCCATCCAAGCGTGTGACAAGAACCATCCCTAATGCATCACTTCGAGAAAACGGACGCGAGGAACGTGGAGTGGTGCCTTCGTTAAAATAAGGATTCCTAATTGGGCCATAAGTTCTCCAACTGCCCGTCGGAAGCATGGCTAGCTCCGAATCCACACTCGCACCATTATGCTTGAGATTGTCTGGTCCCTCATAAGGCTCAACCAAGTTAGGGTCCTCTGCGATTCGGAGAGGAATTCCTCGGATGAGTAAAATAGCGCGAATATCGTTTTTATGAGTATTGAGAAGTGATGGAGTGAGCATTCCGAGGGGCTGCATTTCTACGGAACGCTGGAGCCACCCTTTTTCGATCAGATAGTTTTCGATCGGCCGTAGGATTGTCTGTGTGAACTCTTCGCGAGTGATGGTTTCTGTTAGGGGCGCTTGAATGCCAAGCAGTCGCTCGTTGGGAATTTTTCGGCTGCGGGCATAAAATCGAGCTAGGGCTTCACTGCCGAGAAAATCTCGGTTGTAAACAACTAATAGATGATTTCTAAGAGGTGCTGGGGAAAGTTCCTTTCCAAGAAGGGTAAAATTTATGGCAAAGAGTAGAATCACATACACAAGAGCTAAAAAGCTAAAGTTGGGCATCAGCAGTTCTCTCATGAAAACCATGTGAGTTGTAAACCATCGTAGGCAGGCGCTACGCCGTTAGGCAACTGTTTAAGACGATCGACGTGGCTTTTTTGATGGGTGAGATGGGTGAGAAATGCCCTTCGCGGAGCTATGCGTTCTATGACTTGAAGAGCTTCAGGAATAGAAAGATGCGTAGGGTGAGGTTCGTCACGCAGGCCGTCAAGGATTAAAGTGTCCACTCGGTTGAGAATTTCATAATACGGTTCGGGCATTTCCTTGCAATCCGGAAAGTAGGCTAGAAGGGAACGCCCATCGTGAATAAAAAGAAATCCGTGAGTCTCGACGTTGCCGTGAGGCACTTGTAAGGGATGGATGGTTAAATTATCAATCTGGAAAGAGCCAGTAAAAGGATGTGGAGTAGCGTGAACGTAGGTGCTCACTGTATTGTGAGGATCAAAAGCATAAGGGAAGATACGCTCGAGTGTCTGTAGCGTCGCTGCCGAGGCATAGATCGGCAAAGCTTGTGATTGAATTTCACAAAAACGTCGTAGATCATCAAAGCCCATTATATGATCCGCATGACTATGAGTAATGAGAACATGATCAACACGGTTAATCCCCTCTCGTAAGGCTTGGATTCTAAGTTCAGGAGTAGTATCGATAAGGATATGCGCATCGGGAGTGCGTAGAAAAAGGGAACAGCGACTCCGTTGATCTCTACGATCATTAGAGCAGCAGACTGAGCAGCGACAGCCAATCACTGGCACACCTTGAGATGTGCCTGTGCCAAGGACGGTTGCCATCATGATGGCTTCAGTGGGAAAAGGACGCTGCAAACAAAAACGGCTTTGCATAGCCATTGTAAAGGCAAAGCTTATAGACGATTGAGAAAAAAAGCGATAAACAATGCGAGGTTGGTTTAGCTGACGGCAGTTATGTTGCGCTCATTGCAAATAAAAAATCTAGCGCTTGTGGATTCAATCCGATGGGAATTAGGTAAAGGCCTGAATATCTTGACGGGAGAAACAGGCGCCGGAAAATCTATTTTAATCGAAGCGTTACAGCTTTTGTTAGGTGAGCGCGCCGATAAATCTTTGATCCGCACCGGGGAAGAGAGTTGCACGGTCGAGGCTGAATTTCAGATAGAAAATCCACTGCTCAGAAAACAAATCAATATTTGGCTTGAGGAATCTGGAATTGAGCAAGATTCGGAAAATCTTTTGATTCTTAAGCGCATTCTAAGCACCACTGGGGCAAATCGCCAATATGTGAACGGTAATGCTGCGCCACTTCAACTATTAAAAAAAATTGGTGATAAATTAGTAGATATTCACGGCCCGCACGAGCATCAATCTCTCTTAATTCAAGCTACACAGCTTGATCTGCTCGATGCCTTCGCAAAATTAAATGAGCTAAAAGGTGCATATAAACAGTATTTTCAAATATGGAAAAATGCTGAACGAAGCTTAAACGAAGGCCAGTTGTCTCCAGAAACAATCGCGCTGCGATTAGAGACTCTGAAAGAGCAGGTTCAAGAAATTCGATCTGCCAAAATTCAAGAGGGAGAAGAGACAAAATTAGAAGAAGACTATCGCATAGCAATTAACTCAAAGCAGCTCACTGAATATGCTCAAGCTCTTTATCGTCTTTTGGATGAGAGCGAAGAAAGCGTAAGCCAGCTTTTAGCGCGCACAGAAAAAATCCTTAAACAATGGGAATCACTCGATCCTACAGCGGCCACACTGCTAGAGAAAAATCATCAAGCCATAGAGTATGTGAGAGAATTAGCCGAACTCATAGTGGCTCGATTAGAAGACCCACAAATGGACGCTGCCTATATCGACCGCTTAGAAGCAAGGATGGATTTGTTTCAGCGTTTGAAGCGTAAATACGGTGTTCCAATTCATGAATTAAATAATCTTGCTGAGAAATACGAACAAGAAATACATGACTTAAGCAGCCACGAAGCAAGAGTGGAGGCTTTAAAAAAAGAGGCAGAGCAATACCACAAAAAAGCATTGGAACTTGCTGAGGAGATGCACAGGAAACGTAAATTAGCGGCTACGAATTTGGCCGAGAAAGTGCAGGGAGAGTTGAGAGATTTAGGGTTTCTGCAAGCTGTATTCCAAGTCAATCTTTCACGCAAAGAGTCCCTTGAGGCAAATGGATTTGACCAAATTGAGTTTATGTTTGCTCCCAATCCAGGAGAACCGCTCAGACCGTTGCGTATGATCGCTTCAAGTGGAGAGATGGCGCGTGTGATGTTGGCTATCAAGACCACTTTAGCAGAGGTTGATGAAGTGCCAGTTTTGGTGTTTGATGAAGTCGATGCCAACGTCGGTGGGAGCACGGCCAATAAAGTGGGATCAAAGCTTCGTGCTTTAGGCGAGCGACGTCAGGTGATTTGCATCACACATCTTCCGCAGGTGGCAGCACATGGACATTGTCACTACGTGGTTGAAAAGGAGGTGAAAAATGAACGCACCTATGCTCGCTTGCGTCTTCTCGATAAAAAGGAACGTCTGCATGAAGTCTCTCGTATGCTAGGTGGTCTTCACGAGGAGGCTCAAGCCTTGTCAGAAAAATTACTTCAGGAGGCCTCTAAGCTGAAAGTTTAGGGATGCTGTATCACTCTTTTATCTCATTAGTTGAGTATCCTGAAGATAGCGGATGTTATTCTTGGGGATGGCAAGAAAGTTCCTTTGGTAATGTGTCAACAGTCTGGATTGACGATGTGCTGGTAGGAGTTCATTTTTTCGATACAGAAAACGAGTGCCGTTCTTGTTTGTCACGTTTCAAGATTGAGGACAAAGCTGATACACGCAATAAGGAGACACTAAAGCTGATCCATGCTTTTTCTGATAAAATAAGCTGGGAGAACTATTGCTCTTCAATCAAAGTCGGCCTATGTGGCACAGATTTTCAAATAAAAACATGGCAGGCGATTGCTGAAATTAGCTGGGGAGAAACTTGTTCTTATGGTGAGGTAAGCAATAAAGTATCCGGAAAACCGGCCGCGCGAGCAGTAGGGCAGGCATGTAGTTCGAATTTGCTTGCTTTGATCATACCGTGTCACCGCGTGGTAAGTGCTTCACTTTCCAAGTTTAATTACCGATGGAAGCCGTGGCGTAAGAAACTTTTACTGGAACACGAGAGGCGAAATAGAGCAAAGGTGTAGAATTTGAGTCCGATGTGTTTCAGTCCCTTTGCCTCTAGTATATTTTCTTGAACTGAAGCTGTCTCCACTCCCTTGCGATTTGACGGGCTAAATCTGATGCTGTCCATCCAATTATACCATGAAGATTGGATAATGTATCCGCTGCTGCACCGTGAATATAAGCTGCAATACGGGCTGCGGCATTAGTCGGGTAACCCTGTGCAAGCAATCCACTGCATACACCGGCTAAGACGTCCCCTGTGCCAGCCTTCGCCAATCCTTGGTTTCCAGTTGAGTTGTAGGAAATCGAGATCGGGTCATCTTTTTGCTTAACCAAAGTGTGCGGCCCCTTGAGCAATAAAACCGCTCGAGAGCTATCACAAAAGGCTGTTGCCATTTCAATGCGTGATAAGTCAGTGAAATTCAAAAGGCTTTTTATCTCCCCCATATGAGGAGTGACGATTGATTGAGGACTTAGATGGGATAACCACTTTTTATGACCAATGATGGTCAGAGCATCTGCATCAAAAAGAGACGGAATGGAGAGGTCGAGAAGATGTTGAACAATCGACTCACTCCAATTGTCTATGCCCAACCCAGGTCCAATACCGAAGGAATCTGCTCGTTCTTCTACTGTCGATATGCAATCGGAGAGAGATTGTAACGGCCGCACCATAATTTCAGGTGGGAGACGAGTTGCTAGAATAGAATAGATTTCAGGACGCACCCATAGAGTGACTAGCCCTACACCACTCGCTAATGCACCTTGGCACATGAGCTCAGCTGCTCCTATAGTGCCGACGTTTCCAGCAAAAAGATGGACATGCCCGCATTTATATTTATGGGTATCACGACTTCGCTCAATGAGTCGCTCAGCAACCCAAGAGGCATCAATCCACTCTGGAAAAGGCTCTAGCCAATCTGTTGAGCTTTGAGGAAAGGGCAGTGGAGCTACTTCAATGCGACCAACGTGATTAATAACCGAGTCGTGAAAAAGCGTAAGTTTGGGGAAACCACAGCTAATCGTGATGTCTGCTTTGATTGCAAAAGGATCAACGTGAGCTTCGTCGCCAGTGATCCCGGTTGGCACATCAATCGCCACTATTGGATACTTGGATGCAAGGAAGAATTTTTGGATATGTTTTAAATAATTTCCTGCCAGTCCAGGTCGTGCACCGATTCCGAGTATGGCATCCACCAGCACGCAGGGGGCAAGTATTTCGAAATCCTGTGCTCCCTCATTCGCATTGATAACGTGTATTTTATAGCCTTTTTCGCTTAGAATTTTAGCTGTTTCGCGGCCGTCATTACCATTATTGCCTCCCCCGCAGAAAAAGTAAAAGGTGTGATTAGAATACTCTGCAATCGGGAAGTAGCGCATAAGAATTTTGGCTATGCCTTGCGAAGCCGAATGGATAAGGTTTTTTTCTGTTATCCCCGCACGAATCGCTTCTTGTTCTAGGCGCCGCATCGTTTCAATTGAGATGATTTTCATCTTTAGAATCCGAGGCTTGATTAGAGTTTAATCCGCTGATCAACAAACGGAGGCGTTCCAGTTCTCTTTCGATATTTTTTATTGTATCTGAGAATTCTCTCTCACAATTCCCTTGGGCGCGGGGAAGCAAAATCTTGTTCTCAGATTCTTTTTGTGAAAGCTCTTGCATCGTGGAAACGATAATGCCGATAAATAAGTTCAATATGGTAAATGTGGCCACGATGATGAAGGGCACAAAGAAAGCCCAAGCCCAAGGATGTTTCTCCATTAGTGGTCTAACGATCCCCATAGACCAACTTTCCAAAGTCATAATTTGGAACAATGAATATAAACTAGCACCAATGTTGCCAAACCACTGTGGATGGGTCTGACCAAAGAGTTTTGTCGCTAGGACAGCACCCGTGAAATAAAAGACGCACATCACTGCGATCACGCTCGCAAGCCCAGGAATTGAGTGAATGAAAGCTGCTACAACTCGCCGCATCGATGGAACAATAGTGAGCAAACGCAAGACCCGTAGCACTCGCAAGGCACGCAAGACACTCCAGGTCCCAGCAGCAGGCAGAAGAGCGATTCCAACGACTAAAAAATCAAAAATATTCCAACCGCTAACCCAAAAGTAACGACGATAGGCGATGAGCTTGATGAAAATTTCAAGGCAAAAGATAGCCAAACAGCTTTTATCTAACACAGAGAGGAAAAATCCATATTGCGACATAATTCCGGAGTCCGTTTCTAAAGCCAAAATAAGGGCATTAAAAAAGATAATAGCGACGATGATGTGCTGGATTGTATTTGATTCTACCCATGTGGCGAGACGAACACGCCAGTGGTCAGATGGGATCTTGGATTTTAAGAGTTCAAGCTCCTGCAAAGACATGGAATGGATTTAAGTCCTGTGAAACGAGCTATCAAGTCCCTGCTTGACGCATTTTCTGTATAATTGAAGCTCTGCAAGATATGTCCTTTCGGAATGTGAGCCCGACTCTCTTTATTGGTCTTCGTTTTTTGACCGATCATCGCCGAGCTATGATTTTAAGCGGATTGGGAATTACATTAGGTGTGGCTTTTTTTATCGCAGCACAAGCGCAGACTCAGGGGTTCGAAAAATTTTTTATTAACACGAGTTTAGGGACTTCTGGAAGCATTGTGATTAGCGATCGTTTCCGAGAGGGGCTGACCCAGAGTTTGCAAAACGAAGCGGATTTAGTGGAAATCAGCGGGGGCCAATCACGCAAATATTTTCCTGGCATCATTGATGCATATCGGATCATCCGAGTGTTGGATACGTTTCCTAATGTTGTAGCTGCTGCACCTGTGATTGAAGACAAGGCTATTTTAAGAACAGGCATTAAAAACGAGGCGGTCTCAGTGTATGGAATCGATCTTAATCTTCATTTGAAGACCACCGATCTTGCTTCTCAAATTCAACGAGGTTCTCTGGATGATTTCCGGAACGATCCATCAGGAGTTTTGATTGGTTCCGCACTAGCTGAGAAACTCGAGATTCAGCCGGGCAGCAACTTATTTCTCTATGGGCCGGATATGCGTCCGCGCCGGTTTAGGGTCGCTGCTTATTATCAAACAGGGATCAATGCAATTGATGAACGCCGCATTTACCTTCATCGTCGTGCTGCCCAAAATGTGCTGCAATTTAAGCATAGTGCTTCCTTAATTCTTGTGCGCCTTAGAGACCCAAGTAAAGCGGTAGAAGAAGCACTTACCTTAGAACGTCTTCTCTCTCATCGGGCTAGGGCTTGGCAACAACGCGAACAGGGGAATCTGACGATTTTTCGAGCATTGCGGGTTTCAGCTGCTGTGACTGTTTCGACTATTATCTTACTTTCAGGGTTTGGTATTTTTAATGTGCTTTCACTTTCTGTGATGGAGAAACTGAAGGAGATTGCGATTTTGCGATCGATGGGTTACACACGACGTGATATATCCCGCATCTTTCTCTGGCAAGGTGCTGGAATAGCGGCGATCGGGATCAGTGCAGGCTGCATTTTAGGAGCTTTGCTTACTGACTTCATATCTCGTATACCAATCAAACTGCGAGGAGTGATTCGATCTGACTATTTCGTCGTCCACTGGAGTGGAGAACATTATCTGTATGCTGCATGTCTAGCGGCGATTGCCGTGTTTATTGCGGCTTGGGCGCCAGCACGGCGAGCAGCTGCACTCGATCCGATTCAGATTTTAAGAGGATCTGGGCAGTAGCAAGGAAGAGAAGACCTGTTTATAAACCAATCGGATGCCAGGCCGTTTTGAATTCGACTGTGTCTAGAATCCAGTAGGGATCCTCGGCAGACTCTGTTGCCCATGCAGTGGGACTCAACCTTCTGCAAGCATACCGTTTTAAGTTAATGGCGGAACCGTTTTGCAGCACCTTTTGCAGTGAAATGTTTCCGGATGCGTCTACGATTGCATGGATCCCCATGTGCTCAGCAGCAAAAGGCGCTAAATCCGCGTGAATCGAGCTGAGAATATTTACAACACCTTTTGGTAGATCGCACGTTGCTAAGATTTCGGCAAGGGTCAGCGATGGTAGTGGATATTTTTCCGACGGAATGAGAATTGCTGCGTTACCACTGAGAATGACTGAGGCGAGGAGTGAAATAGGAGCCAGAAGCGATGGTAGTTCAGGTGCAAAAATAATTACCACCCCCATGGGTTCTGGAATTGTAAAATTGAAATGAGAAGTGGCTACGGGGTTTACGCTTCCAAAGAGTTGAGAATACTTATCAGCCCAGCCTGCAAAGTAAACAAGGCGATCGATGGATATATCTACTTCGTTTTGAGCGGTGCTGGAGTCTACGGATGTAGAACGTGCCACTTCATGGATCAGCTCGTGTTTGCGTTGCTCGAGCATCTCAGCGGCACGGTAAAGTATCTGGCTGCGTAGATAGGCCGTTTTTTTTGCCCAATCGTTTTGCGCAATTTCGCAAGCTTTTACGGCATCTCGTAGGTCTTTTCGAGTTGCATAAGCATAATTATCCAAAAACGTGCCATCAGGAGTAGTGGCAGGAAGAGTGCGCCCTCCTTCACTGCGGACAAATGCGCCGTTGATGTAAAGTTTGTATGTTTTTCGAACGGGGAGACGACTGTTCATATTCACTAAGAAGTGTAAAGTAAGTTACGTGAGATTAAGATAGGGCAGAAGTCCATGAAGACCGCCTTCGCGCCCCCAACCGGATTCTTTGTAACCTCCGAAAGGCGAGGTCGGATCGAATTTGTTGTAGGTGTTTGCCCAGACGACACCCGCGCGGAGCTTACTTACGATTTTGAAAATTTTAGAGCCCTTATCTGTCCAGACGCCAGCCGAGAGGCCGTAGGGGATGTTATTAGCGCGTTCGATCGCTTCTTCGGGGGTGCGGAACGTCATGATAGTAAGCACTGGTCCGAAAATTTCTTCGTTAGCGACACGGTTACTCATTGTCGCGCCTGAGAGTAATGTGGGAGGAAACCAAAAGCCTTTTTCTGGAAGGCGGCATGGGGGCTGAATGACTTCCAGACCTTCTTCGATTCCACTTTGGACTAGGGCGCGGATTTTTTGAAGTTGAGCTGCGGAATTGATTGCTCCCAGATCGGTGTTTTTATCGAGAGGATGGCCTATGCGAATCGTACGGATGCGATCTTGTAATTTCTGTATCACTCTAGGGTAGATGTTTTCTTGAACAAGTAACCGTGATCCGGCGCAACAGACGTGTCCTTGATTAAAAAAGATGCCTTGAATGATGCCCTCTACTGCCTGGTCCAACGGAGCATCTTCGAAAATAATGTGGGCTGCTTTACCTCCGAGCTCGAGCGTGAGTTTTTTGTTTGTGCCAGCTAGAGCTGCAGCGATGCGTTTGCCGACTTCAGTGGAACCTGTGAAAGCGATTTTATCGATACCGGGGTGTTGAACGATAGCGGCTCCCGTTGCGCCAGCTCCAGTGATAACATTCACAACGCCAGGAGGAAGCTCTGCTTCTTGAAATATGCGGGCAAGGGCGAGGCAGGTAAGAGGGGTTGTCTCAGCTGGCTTGATGACGACGGTATTTCCACAGGCCAAAGCGGGAGCGATTTTCCAAGCGGCCATTAGCAGAGGAAAATTCCATGGAATGATTTGTCCTGCGACTCCGATTGGGCGAGGCATGCGCCCAGGGAATGCATATTGTAGTTTATCTGCCCATCCTGCGTAGTAGAAGAAATGCGCCGCGACAAGCGGAAGATCCACATCGCGGGATTCTTTAATTGTTTTGCCGCCATTTATCGACTCCATTACAGCTAATTCACGTGATTTTTCTTGGATGATTCGCGCGATGCGGAAGAGATATTTGGCGCGTTCGCGGCCAGGCATGGGGTTCCAGACGTTTTCGAACGCAGCGCGAGCTGCCTGAACGGCTTTATCAACATCGACTGGATCGCCCTCTGCAATTTCAGCGAGGACTTCTTCGGTCGCGGGATTTATTGTCGGAAAATAACGTCCGGAATGAGGGGGGACGAATTTCCCATTAATAAAGTGGCCATAACGTTCTTCAAATCGGATATAGTGGCTCGCCTCGGGTGCAGGAGCGTAGTCCCATGCGTTGCCGAAGGAAAGTTTGCGATCTTGCACGGGCACTGCAGTAATAGAACGCGATGGACTTGTGCGAACGGCCAATGTTTTGGCTATGCCAGCATGAGTGATCACTGCTGAGGAAGATGAGGGGGAGCGCTTTTTTTTAGAGGATTGGGGAGGCGCCGAACGAGAAAGGCTCTTCTGTTTGGATTTTTTCATGAGTAGAGGAGACAGTAATAGACTAGTGATGAAGGATTGAAAATGCGAGCGTTTTCCCGGAGTGGCTTGCTCTAAATAACGAATGGTTATTATTAATTTTGAAAGATGGATTTTGTGGAAGCTGCTTATGTGTGTCCTGATGATTGATTTTAATGCCTATTTTGCCTCGGTGGAACAGCAGCTTCGTCCAGAGCTGCGCGGCAAGCCCGTAGCTGTAGTGCCTGTAGAGGCTGATACGACATGTTGTATTGCAGCCAGCTACGAAGCCCGACGGTGGGGTATCAAAACTGGGACGCTTGTTGCTGAGGCCAGGCGACTTTGTCCTCAGTTGAAGGTTGTGCTAGCTCGCCCTGAGATTTATGTCCGTGTGCATGAACGTATCGTTGAAGTGGTGGAGCAATGTATCCACATTGAGGAGATTTCCTCTATAGACGAAATGTGGGGCTATGTAAAAGCCAGGGATGAAGAAGAAGGGCGATCCTTATGCATGAAAATTAAAGGGAGTATAGCTAGAAACGTAGGAGCTTATTTGAAATGTTCGGTAGGCATAGGACCGAACGTCTTTTTGGCGAAGGTAGCTACTGATTTGGAAAAGCCGGATGGCTATGTCTATCTGCGTCGAGAGGATGTGCCGAGGCGAATTTTACATCTTTCTCTGAGTGATCTGTGCGGAATCGGGAAACGAATGGAAGCACGCCTGGCAAGTGCGGGTATCAAGACCATTGAAGAACTTTATAATGCAAGTCGCCAAAAGCTTAGAAAAATATGGGGTGGCATCGAAGGCGAGCGGTTTTATGAAATGCTAAGGGGTGAGCCTATTCAACGCCAGCGCAGACGCACACGGACGATAGGTCACTCGCACGTCCTTCCGCCCGCTGCTCGACATTTTGATGGTGCTTACGCGGTCGGACACCGTCTCTTGCAAAAGGCAGCGATGCGTTTGCGCCATCAACGTTTAACATGTGGACGTCTTGTAGTATGGATCCGATGGACAGATCGGACGCGATGCTGCATTGAAATGGGAGTGGGCGGCACGCAAGATACTATGCGCCTTCTTGCTGCATATGATGAAGTGTGGAGAGAGTTGCGGCGTGAAATTTTAGAAAATAAAAAGATCGACTCATTTAATTCTAAGCCCTGCTTTTTAAGCGTAGGGGTGATCTTTACTGATCTTGAAGCCGAGAATGTAGCTACGGAGCCTTTATTTGAAGCCGACCGAAAAAGAGAGCGGTTGTGTGAAGTCGTAGATGCATTAAATCGGCATTACGGCCGCGGCAAAATTTTGTGGGGAGGGGCCATTTTAGCTCGAGATGCAGCTCCCATGAGGATCGCCTTTTCGCGAGTGCCAGATGTAGATTTAGAAGGTGACTGGACAGTCGGTGAGCCATAATAAACTAGCTGTGGTGGTGAAGGAGACGTTGCATTTTCTGAGCCAAGTGATGTCCGAAATATCGAATGATTACATATCCGAGAACACCTACCACAAGCCCAATGGATAGACAGCCGACGAGTAGCGGTTGCCAACCTTCTCGAATGAGTGTCTCAATATCTCTGAATTCTTTAGCTGGAATATCAAGAATTTTGCAGCCGACCAAAAAAGCAAAGGTGTAATATATTGGCGCTGTTACTGGATTAGTGGTAAGGATAATTAGGATAGTCGTGGGCAAGTGGGCTCGAAATAAGATATTAAAAGGCACTGCCATAATGATTTGGAGTCCGAGAAATGGTGTGGAACCGCTCATACAGCCGATTAGCCAGCCTCGAGCGATATTATCCGATCGCAATCGCCAAAGATCGGAGTGAAAAATTCTCGAACCGATCATCTTAAAAAGCCAGTGACGGCGAAGTTTGCGGCGTGAAAGCCCTTTTTTGTGAAGCCAGCGAACAAGATGAGCGCGACGGCGAATATGTGAAGAGCTTTTGTGAGCTGGGAGAGATTGTTGAGGTTCTGAGGAAATCATAATGACCCTACGGATTGGATGCTTTTGGGTTCACAATCAGGTGTGAGAGGACAGTGCGTGAAGAATTTGCTGGAGGCGGTTTAGTTTGCTTCTTAGTTCATTCGCCGTCTCTCGCCATGCATCAACTTTATCGGGAGGAGCTTTAGACAGAATTAGTGGGTCAGAGAGTTTCTGCTGAGTTAGCGCAATGTCGTTTTGGACTTTTTCGATTTCTTTGGTCAGCCTTTGTATTTCTTTGGGCACGTCTATTAATCCGTCAGTGAGTAAATAGAGTTCACCAAGCGGAGTAAGTGTGACGGGAGTTTGGGCCAACGCATTTTCAGTAAGCGCTAATGAAGAAGCATGAATTAAAGTCGAGAGGATTGAGAGAGTCTCGTTTGATATATTTTTATAAGATAATAAGCGGTAAGGCACTTTCTGTGATGAAGGGATATTGAGTTCAGCTCTTAACACGCGAGCAGCGTCTACGGTAGAAAACACAGCCTGGACAAGTGCATGATCATCGTGAATAGGGGCTTGACGGTCAACTTCCGGCCATGAGGCAAACTGTATGCTTCCTGATCCGAGTGCCAGCAGTCGCCAAAGCTCTTCAGTAACAAAAGGAGAAAACGGATGCAACAAACGAAGAATCCGAGATAATACATAATCGCACGTCTGAAGGGTGGAGTGGCGGCTTGCTGAGTGAGGGGATTGGAACTCTGCTTTTGCGACTTCGATATAGCGTGCGCAAAAGTCGTTCCAGACAAAATCATAGAGGGTCTGCGCAGCAGCGCTGAAATCAAAAGCATCGAGAGCTTGATCTACGGAAGCACGCGTCTTTTCAAGTCGAGACAATATCCATTTAGAAAACGGTGTGAGTGCGTCTAAGTCTTGATATGGATCGGCATCCTTAGCGATCGGGCCTTGGAGAGCACGAAATCGGGCTGCATTCCAGAGTTTATTGCAGAAGTTCCGGCCTTCTTCGATTTGCTTCTCGTCGTATCGAATATCCTGTCCTTGTGGGGCGATTCGAATGAGACCGAATCGTAGGCCATCTGCTCCGTATTGCTCAATAAGCGAAAGCGGATCTGGTGAATTGCCCAGTGATTTTGACATTTTACGGCCATGGCGGTCGCGTATTAGGCCAGTAAAGACCACTTTTTTGAAAGGTATATGGTGAACGGAATCTTGAAGGGGCTGACTTGAGGGGTCGGATGTCATTGAACGATGGGTGATTAGGGTGAGGAAGAGGGAGACGTCTGGCGTTGCCTTTGTTCTTGTATCAGAGCTTGGGTGATTTGGCCTACTGCCATTTGGGCAGCTCGGCGAATTTCTAAAGGTTCATTATTATCCCTAGCGATCATTTGAAGTCGTCCAAGCGATTGCTGATCTGCTTGCAATCCCAAAGCTACAATTGCCTCGCCTCGAACATCTCTATCGGTTTGGTTAAGCAGACTTCTTAAGAGGGGCAATGCCTGCGAGTCTCGAGATAGTCCAAGTGCTCGTATAATCCTTGCTTGGGTATCTTTGTCTTGGACTTTAGGAAGCGTCGAGATTAGGAAGGCAGTAACTTCTGGTTTTTGAAATGAAGCCAGACATATGGCAGCGACTCGTTTTTTTATTTCATCCCCTTGTCTAAATACAGCATCGAAATGAGATTTTGTCTTTTCTGTTGTGAGGGTGAGGAGTCCGTTTTCTGCCGCATAACGGACGGTGCTATCAACATCGTGTAGCATTGCGAAAAGATGATCGATGACTTCAAGTTTTTGCTTGAAAGACCGAGGTGTTGATTCATCACGATAACGCCCCAGGCCTGAAACGGCCTCTGCACGAACGAACCACCATTCATCTTTTGTAGCTTCTTTCAGAATTGGGAGCACGGCATCAGTTGGATTAGCAGCTAGGGCTGTTACAGCGGCTTGTCGCACGTCTCGCACAGGATCTTTAATCTTTGCTTTGATCAATTCGAACGTCCAAGGAGCAGGATAGAGTGCCAAGCCACGAATAATTGCAATTCGTTGTTGAGGGTCGAGTTGGTTAAGGTTCTTTTCGATTGCTTCTATGAGTGGAGGATACTCGGGTGTTGCATCAGGAGGCAGCTTATTTTTCTGTATGAGAAAATTGCTGACATCTCGTATAGCTCCGGCGATAAAGTCTACTTTTTCTATTGTGGCTAAGAGTCGAAATAGAACTGGATAAATCTGGGGGTTGAGGACGTCCTCAGCAAAGGCTTGTCTCAGGGTTTCAATTGCAGTTGTATAGTTCTTTTCATCTATGAGCTGATTGATTTTGGGGAATAATCTTTGGTTAATTTCCTCGCGCTTCTTTTGTTCTGCCGATTTACAGCCATATAAGACCAGGGCTACAAGCAGAAGCGGCGCGGTAAGATGAAATTTCATACGCTCAATACAATTAGAAGTATCGCATCTCTAATCAATGATTATTATGATCAATCGCCTCGGACCATGGGCTCCGAGGACCAGCGTCCGTTCGATATCAGCAGTCCGACTTGGTCCTGTAATCAGAGTGAAGGCGGAGGGATAGGCTGAACCATATTTTTCGGCAATCAGGTCGAATGCAGCGGGAAGGTCCGCTACAATTTGTTTCTCTGTAGCTAATACAATATGCGTAGGAGGAAGTGCACTGAGGGCGCGTGAGGAGGTAATGGCTGTGCTGATTAAAACTGTGCCGGTTTGGGCAATAATAGCATCGCAGTGTGTGATGGCTACGTCGCATTGTTCAAGGTCCGTAAGGTTGTAGGCCTCATCTGCCCAGAGTGCTTCTGGAAATACTTCCGCACAGGATTCCATCCAAGGGCCTTTATGCAGGGCTACGCGGACCCAATTTTCTTGCAAAGCCAGATCTTTAATTCCGTTGACCAGCGAGACTAGCCCTTCGCAGCGATAAAGCTCAGCTTTGATTTCAGAAAGGCGTTTGGACAATAGCTTGAGCGCTGCATCCGTGGATTCGGGCGCCGGTGGAAGCCAGTTTCGAATAGAACCTTCTAGATCACGCGAGGTGACTACCGCTGTAGGCTGATGAGTGCCAGGAAATGGCGCTGCAAGACGAAGTGCCTCTTTTATTCGCTTGTAGAACCGATCGAAAGAAGAGGTCGCTAAATTTGTGGACATTTCAATTTATTTTAGCATAAGACGCGGTAAGTTTTTCCGCTGACGCCTCCAAAAGCTACGAAAGCTATGCCGACGTAGACGCGGAAGCTCTCTTCGTAAGCACCATCTACGAAATGGATCGAACGGTTTCCCAGCGATAAATTTATGAAGATTTTGAAGATAATAGAATAACCGCAAAATCGGGCGAAAGCGGCTTTGATTAAGTGCATATAAGGTGTAAAGCTTAAATAAACTGTTCTCTAATAAATTTCTTTTAAGACGATAGGCTTGCTCTCGCAGGTCGAGTAAGTGGTGATGAAGATTGATTTTCACCGGACATATCTCTGTGCAAGCACCACAGAGTGTGCTTGCTTTAGCTAGATGTTTCCATGAATGGATCCCTCTTAGATAAGGCATGATAACGGAACCTATCGGCCCCTGATAAGGTGCTGCATAAGCATGCCCGCCAGCATTTTGAAAAACGGGGCATATGTTCAAGCAGGCTCCACAGCGTATGCAATGAAGCAGCTCACGCTGATGTGGGCGCGCTAACAATGTTGTGCGTTGATTATCCAAAATAATAAGATGTAATTCCTCAGGGCCATCTTGTTCATGCGTCTTTCTAGGGCCGAAATAGAGAGAATTGTAGGCAGTAAGATGCTGCCCTGATCCTGATGTCGCTAACATCGGCAAAAACAAAGCTAAATCCTGCATGCGGGGAATGATTTTTTCGATCCCCATAACAGCAATATGGATACGCGGACACGTGGCAACAAGGCGTGCATTACCTTCATTTTCAGTTATGCAAATCGCCCCCGTCTCTGCGACAGCAAAATTTACTCCTGTGATGCCAATATCTGCCTGAAGAAATTTTAGCCTGAGTTGTTCTCTAGCAATTTGCGTAAGAGTTTCCGGATCATGGGTAAGTCCTACATCGAAGTGCATTGCAAAAATCTCGCCTATCTCCTCTTTGGAGAGGTGCATTGAAGGAAACACCAGATGATAAGGAGGTTCATTTTTAAGTTGGACAATCAATTCGCCTAGATCGGTTTCAATCACTGTGTAGTTCTTCTTCTTAAGTGCGGAATTGAGAGAGATCTCCTCCGTCGTCATGCTCTTGGATTTAACAACCGTCTTAGCTTGGTTTTTCTGAGCGATATCTAGAATGATAGATTGAGCCTGGTAAGAATTGTCTGCCCAATGAATTTTCATTCCATTTTTTGTCGCATTATCGACAAACTGAGGGAGGAATTCATCCAGATGATTTATAGCTTCCCATTTGATTTGAGCAGCAACCTGGCGTGCAGCTTCCCAGTTTTGGAACCGCTCGATTGTGCTGCCTCGCTTGGCCTCATACCCTTTCAGGGCATTACGGATGCGTTGACGTCGGTTGTTGTCCTGAATCAATCTTCGAGACAACTTTATAAATTTCCGGTGAATGGATTTCATCTAGAAGCTAATACCTCTACAAGGTGTAAAGTTGTAATGGAGCTTCGATGATATCTCAGTGAAGATTGCAAATGCATCAGACAACTCGAATCACATGAGATAATAAAATCCACTTCTAAGTCACGAGCAGTGGCGCATTTAGCCTCTGCCATGCAGGTTGAAAGTTCGGGAAATCTTACGGCAAAGGTTCCTCCAAATCCACAACACATCTCAGCGTCGGAAGCTTCGACTAATTCCAGCTCCTTAACTTTGCGCAGCAACTCACGCGGCGGTCTCTTCAATCCTAGCTCTCTCAGTCCATGGCATCCGTCATGAAATACAGCTCGACCTTTTAATCTGGCTCCTAAATCAACAACTCCTAGATGATTAACAAGATAATCGGAAATTTCATAAACATTATCCCTTATCTCCACGGCTAAATCATATTCCGGATACCCCTCAAAAAGACGAGGCATGAATATTTTTAACATAGCAGCACATGAGGCTGAAGGCACTATGATCACCGATGATCGCTCAAGAGCCCTTAGAGTTCTGGTTGCTATTTTACGCGCTTCCTCATGCAATCCTGAATTAAAAGGAGGCTGCCCGCAACAAACTGCCTCTTCTCTGAAATCAACCTGATGACCTAGACGTTCTAAAATTTGCACCGTTCGCACTCCCACCTCAGGATAAAAAAGGTCAACAAAGCAAGGAATGAATACCGTTGCCTTAATCATAAATGAAACTATTCCCCTCCTGTTTTGAAAACCTCCTTTGTGATTTTGAAAAACAAAATCATACACACCGCGAGTAGCGCATACAAAGTGATCCAAAGCCCTATTCCAATATGCACATCGTTGATCACTCGATCGGCATAATGTTCGTTCAGATGCCACCGCACTACCGTGTATTGCACCAGACACGCAAAAAAGGGGAATGGCAATAAAATCTTTTTGGCCGAAATTATAAACTGAATCAAAACAGCAAAAATACCTACAATCGGTAATGAGAGTATAAATAGCGCCTTATCTTCATCCTCCTTGAATGGAAAATGTGGCCTTAAAATTGCCAAACGCAATTCAGAGCCAATGGGTTTATCCCTTAGCAAGTTGATCAGTGAGAGTGCGTTATAACCTAGAAACGGATTCTCAAAAGCTTTTTCCTTCTCTTCCTCACGAATCCCAATCCATCTTTCCACCCAACCCCTCTGCTCCTCTTCATTAATCCTTTTTCTGAAAGCTTGCCTCTCATATGCCGGCATTACCTCTTCGAAATCAAACTTCATCCAGGGTAAAAAAAAAGACAACACGAACGCTACCACTATCGCCCAAAGGAATATTGAAATTGTTTTTTTCATAATTGACACACGCCAGCAAAAACGCCCTTATACCGCACGACCAAACTTCCTCTCAAGCTCATTCAGGCTTATTTGAATCATCGTCGGTCGCCCATGCGGACAACAATACGGCAAATTACAGGCTAGCAAATCCCGAAGAAGCTTTTCACACGCCTCTTCATTCAAAAGGTCATTCGCTTTCACCGCTCGACGACAGGCTACACGCACGATCACCTCTTCACTCAACTTACGTTGACGACGTGTCTCCCCCCCTTCATTTTGCAAATCATGTAGGACTTCCCTCACCCAGGCCTCTGTCGCCGGTGCACAAATAACGGCTGGAAGCCCATCTACCATGAAGACCCCAGAGCCAAATTCGTGAATCATCAATCCTACAGCATGCAGCCCTTCTCGTTGCACACGGATGAACTCCTGCTCAAGCGGCGTCACCTGTAACGTAATCGGAAAAAGCAAACTCTGGACATTCACAGCTTTTTTTTCGTATTCACTCATCAACTTTTCGAATAAGACCCGCTCGTGAGCTGCGTGCTGATCGATCAAGACAAGACCCCTACTGTTCTCAGCCACAATATACAAACGGGCGACCACTCCTAGAATCCTCATCCCCTCGATTTCTTTCGAAGTGCCACAGTGCTGGATTACAGGACTCTGACTCCATCCCTCCGAAGCTAAGATATTCCCTTCAGTTTTCTCTTTTTTGCTCTCAAAACATTCAATCGGCACAGCAAGCTTTAGAGGAACTGAATGCTCCCGATGAGCAGCTCCAGTTGGATTAGCAGCACCAAGTTGATTCCCTTTGATAGCGAAATCAGCGCTTTTATCATGAGCAAGCCCTACTTCGATTACGCCGCTGCCACCTTTCGTTTGAGAAACAAATTGCGATAAAGCATCACGTATTGCCTCTACGACAAACCGCCTCACCGCCAATTCATCACGAAAGCGGATCTCTTTTTTAGCTGGATGGATATTTACATCGTATTGGCTCGGATGAGTCGTTAAATTCAAAATCGCAACCGGATATTGCCCCTTCATCAGCGCATTCTGGTAGCCTTCCATGATCCCAAAATGAAATGCGCGATTTTCTACCACCCTGCGATTTACAAAGAGAATTTCCTCGTGCCGATCAGGACGACTCACACCCGGCCTTCCTATATATCCAGTCAACTCAAAAACCTCGTTTTTTTTGCTTACAGAAATAACTTGCTGCAACCATGTCTCCCCAAAAATCGTGCGCAATCTTTGCTCAAGCGTCTGCCCCGCTAGCCACCGTTTTACATTTCCCTCATCATGCTGAATCGAAAAGCCAACCTCTGGATGCGCCAAGCCAAAGTATAATAAGACACGTTCAATGTGAGCCGACTCCGTTTCACGTGAGCGCAGAAACTTCTGCCTTGCCGGTGTATTAAAAAATAGATGACGCACCTCTACCCTAGTGCCAACAGGCATCCCCACCTCTTTGACGCTTCTTATTCTTCCCCCTTCGACGAACACTTCGTGCCCGATCGGCTCCTCAGACACACGCGTTTGCAGAATGAAACGACTGACCGATGCAATGCTCGGTAAGGCTTCACCCCGAAAGCCGTAACTCCCGATCGCATATAAATCCTCAGCAGTCCGAATTTTACTGGTAGCATGCCGCTCCAAGCACAGCAACGCATCTTCTTTCCCCATCCCGCAACCATTATCGATCACTTCGATTGAACTTTTCCCACCTCCGCGAATCCGCACATCAATTTGGTTCGCCCCAGCGTCTAGAGAATTTTCAATAAGCTCTTTCAGTGCAGAAGCTGGCCGCTCTACAACTTCACCAGCAGCTATTTGATTTGCGGTAACTTCACTCAACAAATGAATCCGTCGCTCAGCCATCTTGTCGCCAATGCAAAATAAGCCAATTTTCTATGCGGACAATTGGAATTATAATAACTTGCCAGACAAAAAGCCCCTTGCTATAAAGCGAGCTTTATGACTTCAATCAGCCAACTAGTCCAAGAAGCTTTGAATAAAATCAACAGTCCCGAAATACTCGTCAACGTTATATCCAAACGCGTCCGCCAACTCGGCGCCGGCTTCCGCCCCCTCGTCCAAGTCAATCCCAAATGGACACTCATGGAAATCGCTCTTAAAGAGGTCGCCGAAGGAAAAATCGAATATGAAATAATCCCAGAAGCTATCGCTGCCTCAACCAAAGTCACTAAGCCCGATAAACCAATCAAGAAAAAACGCGCCAAACGTTAAACCTTCTTTCCACTCATCACGTTCTGAGCTGAACTCCTAGCTCCCTCAATTGGCGCGCTTCTACAGTCGAGGGAGAATCTGTCATCAAGTCTACCCCGCGATTATTCTTCGGAAAAGCAATCACATCACGTATTGAATGCGCCCCACACAATATTGCAATCAGCCGATCAAAGCCCAAAGCTATCCCTCCATGCGGTGGGCAGCCATAACGAAAAGCCTCCAGCATATACCCAAAACGCGCTTCAACAACTTCAGAAGGAAGCCGCAAAATTTCCTCAAATATAGTCTTCTGCACCTCAGGTTGATGAATACGTATGGAGCCGCCTCCTAGCTCTACGCCATTAAGAACGATATCATAATGTAGCCCCCTCACCTCGCGAGGGTTTGTTTTAAGAAGCGGAATGTCCTCCGGCAGAGGTGCTGTAAATGGATGATGGCTGGAATACCAACGGTTCTGCTCCCTATCAAAGCTGAGCAATGGAAAATCAACAACCCAGAGAAAATTGAACTGATCTGAGGCAAACATCTCCTTACCTCGCGCTTTATAAAGTTCCGTAGTGTAAAGCCGAATTCGCCCAAGTATCTCGCAAGCGTTCTGCCATGCATCCGCTGCAAACAATATTAAATCGCCTTCCTCAATCTTGAGTTTCTCTTGCAACGCGCTCTTTTCGGCCTGCGAGAAGAATTTCACAATTGGCGATTTCCATTCACCTCCTTCAACCTTGATAAAAGCCAGACCTTTAGCACCAAAGCCTTTAGCGTAATCTGTCATTTTCTCTATCTCACCCGTGGTTACATCCGCCAAACCTTTCGCATTTAGCGCCTTTACAACTCCGCCACCTTCAATCGCTAACTGAAAAATCTTGAAACCTGTGCTACGAAAAACATCTGTCAAATCCACTATCTCTAGATTTAGCCGTGTATCCGGCTTATCCGTGCCATAGCGATCCATAGCTTCTCGGAAAGAAATTCTAGGAAATGGAGTCACGATCTCTTTTCCTAAAGCCACCTTCCACACCCGAGCTAGCAAACCCTCGATCAGTGCATAAATATCCTCTCGATCTACGAAGGACATCTCAATATCCACCTGCGTAAATTCAGGCTGCCGATCCGCACGCAAATCTTCATCACGATAACAGCGAGCAAGTTGGTAGTAACGTTCCACCCCCGCCACCATCAATATCTGCTTAAATTGCTGCGGAGATTGAGGCAACGCATAGAACTTTCCAGGATTCATCCGGCTTGGAACCAAAAACTCGCGTGCCCCCTCCGGTGTGGACTTAAATAACGTAGGAGTCTCCACTTCGATGAATTTTTGCTCCTCCATATAAAGCCGAATCGCCGTCGCAACTCTGCTCCGAAGCCTCAAATTACGCGCCATCTCAGCTCGACGTAGATCCAGATAGCGGTAACGCATTCGCAAATCTTCATTCTCAATTTTTTCGTGAATTGGAAATGGTGGAATAGCTGACGGATTCAGGATAACTAAGCGATCCGCCAGCAACTCGATCGCACCAGTAGCTAGCTTACTATTTTCCGTTCCCTTCAACCGTGGCACGACTTCACCCTCAACCTGAATCACAAACTCATCCCTCAGTGTATGAGCCAGTGCAGCTACATCAGCATTTCGCTCCGGATTGAATACAACCTGCGTGATACCTTCCCTATCCCTCAGATCCACAAAAATCACACCACCATGGTCCCGACGTGAATGCACCCAACCACATAAAGTTGCCCTCTGACCAATGTGCGTTGCTCGCAACTCGCCACAATCGTGTGTCCTTAACATAAACTCCCGCATTTAGCGCCTTCCCTTAAACACTAAAGCAAAATCAGTAGACGTTTTTGCACTTTCCCATCTTGCAAAACTCAGGAAAATAGTCCCATCCATGCACGAAAACTCTAAATGAACCTGATCAAAGCTTTATTTCTAGCAGTCTTTACTCTTTTCTCTTCGGGATCCAAAGCCTTAATCGCTCAGACAGTAGCGTTCCCAGTCCAAGAACTTATTTTTTATCCCCATAAAAATTGGCAAACAATCCCTACCACCTCAAACCGCATCCTCGCGCACTGGCTCATTCCTCAACTTCCAGAGCCCCCACCGAAGCGAAGCCCCCTCAAAGCTCAAACAGCGCTTTTGACACCGCCCACAATAGCCCGTCCCTCAGACTCTAATCCACTTGAACTCATTATCTACTACTTCGGCCCATCGCGTCCCGAAGATGTAGGCTTAAATCTCAAAGCTTGGCAAGAGCTAGTGATTTCTCCTCTCGCCCCGGCTCCTTCCCAACAAATCCCTCCAATCTCAAGTGTAGCAGGACTAAAAGCGCACTCCATTCAACTGCTCGGCACCCTCAAGATGGCCAGTCCCATCATTTCGACGCCTCCCATGCTCCTGCCAAATTACCAGTTACTTGGCGTTATCGTGGAGAAGCCCTCTGGCAATCTCTACTTACGTCTCATCGGGCCGATTCAGGCTGTGGACCGATTCAAAAAGATCTGGCAACAATTCCTTTCATCGGCACGCATAAATCAACCAGCAAAAAGACCACCGCGAGTCGGCTGAACAAAAAATAATTAATTCGACAATCTGCGACGCAAACCCAAAGACAAGATCCCCAGTTTTCAAAAAAACTCATTGTAGGGGATACAAGTTTGCTGTTTTATTCCCGCCACTATGTCTCAAGCTGATATCGCCGTAATAGGTCTCGCTGTGATGGGACAGAATTTGATCCTAAACATGAATGATCACGGATTCCGCGTAGCAGTGTATAACCGCACAACGAGCAAAATAGATCAGTTTCTCGCCAACGAGGCCAAAGGCACTTCGATCATAGGTTGCTATTCGATTTCAGAGCTAGTTTCAAAACTCAAAAAACCACGTCGCATCATGTTGATGGTAAAAGCTGGACAACCCGTTGATGAATTTATCGCACAGATCGTCCCTCACCTTGATCCAGGAGATATCATCATAGATGGAGGCAATTCCCTATTCACCGACAGCATCCGTCGCACCCATGAATTGGCTCAACGTCAAATCCACTTCATCGGTGCTGGCGTCTCTGGCGGCGAAGAAGGAGCTCGCCGAGGCCCATCCATCATGCCAGGCGGATCGCCTGAAGCATGGCCACACATAAAGCCTATCTTTCAAGCCATAGCTGCCAAAGTAGAAGACGGTTCTCCATGCTGCGATTGGGTCGGAGAAAATGGTGCAGGACACTTCGTAAAAATGGTTCACAACGGAATTGAATATGGCGATATGCAACTCATCAGCGAAGCCTATCATCTCCTACGAGATGGGCTAAAACTCAACCCAGATGAGATGCATGAGATTTTTAAGAAATGGAATCAAACGGAGCTCAATTCCTATCTCATTGAAATCACAGCCGATATCCTAGCCTACAAAGAAGACGGCCTCCCGCTTATCGATAAAATCCTTGACGCCGCGGGTCAAAAAGGGACTGGAAAATGGACAGTAAACTCAGCCTTAGACTGCAGCGTTCCAGTCACCTTGATATCAGAAGCTGTCTTCGCTCGATGCCTCTCAGCATTAAAAGACGAGCGCGTGCAAGCATCCCAAATTCTTTCGGGACCTCAAACTGAATTTGAAGGTGACAAGACACAATTCATTGATGACATACGCTGCGCCCTCTATGCCTCAAAAATCATCTCCTATACCCAAGGATTCATGCTCCTAAGTGCAGCAGCAAAAGAATTTAAATGGAAATTGAACTACGGAAGCATTGCCCTGATGTGGCGCGGTGGATGCATCATCCGCAGCCGTTTCCTAGATAAAATCAAAAACGCTTATGATAAAAATCCACAACTTCCCAACCTTCTCTTAGATGACTTCTTCAACCAAGAAATAAAACGATGCCAGCCCGCATGGCGTAGAGTTGTCAGCGAAGCTGTCAGGCTCGGAATCCCTATTCCTACTTTTTCTACAGCACTATCATTCTATGATGGATACCGTTGCGCCTCCTTGCCAGCCAACTTAATTCAAGCCCAAAGAGATTACTTCGGGGCCCATACCTACGAACGCACAGATCGCCCTCGAGGCGAATTCTTCCATACAAACTGGACCGGACGGGGGGGCAGCGTTTCCTCTACGACTTATACAGTTTAAGAACTCACCAATATAGACAAAAGTCGTGCCTAAAAAAACAGTCGAATTAGGCAAATCTATACATAATTATCCATCTTTCATACACATTTTACATTGTGTAATTATCTCTCTATTTGTTGCTGCTGTTTATCTACAGACTTTAAAATTTCAATTTGTATGGGACGACATCAACTTCAATATCGTTGCAAATCCATATATAAATAAAAAAGAGGCGGCCCAACTTGCACCATTTTGGCAAGATGCATACGCCAAACTCTACATTCCTATTACATATACGGCTTGGTATCTTCAAGCAAAACTCTCACGGTTTATTTTTCCAAATTATGTATCCGAAGACAAACTCAACACTACCGACTTAAATCCTTCAATATTCCATTTTTTTAACATTCTCCTGCACTTACTCAACAGTCTATTAGTATATATTTTAATTTGTAAAATTTCTCCGCTCAACAGTAATATATTAGGATTTATTTCTGCATTGCTATTTTCGATACATCCTATTCAAATTGAAGTGGTTGCGTGGGTCACTGGTCTTAAAGACCTGCTCGCCACATTTTTTATGCTAACTAGCTTATTATGCTGGATTTTTTATCGTTCTACAGAAAAAAAAGCTTTCTATATTTATGCGCTACTCCTTTTTCTATGCAGTTTACTATCTAAACCTTCGTCAGTTATTTTACCAATTATTTTCATAACCCTTGACATACTACATTATAGAATTTCACTTCGTAAGTCCCTACTCTCAAATGAAAGACTCATCCTGATATCGATAGGTTGGTTAATCTTCACAAAACAGTTTCAACCCCATGATGAAATCACATTCAATCCCCCAATTTGGGCTCGAGTTTACATAGCCCTAGATTCTTTGTTTTTCTATATATCAAAAGTTCTCTGGCCACTTCCCTTGTGCATAGATTACGGTCGCACTCCACAATTTCTCATTCAACAACCTTGGCTGGGCATTACCGCTTCCATCCCTATAATCATCGGTCTAGTGATTTATAGAATAAAAAACAGTGTTGTCCAAAAAAACTCTATTTTACTATACATCGCCTTTATTATCGCTCTATCACCCACGTTAGGACTGATATCCTATGAATACCAAAGCCGATATTCCTCTGTGGCCGATCGTTATGCTTACCTGGCTCTTATCCCAGCATCTATAATCCTATCTACCCCACTTTTCATTTTAATTAGCAAAACTCCAATTATAGCACGTTATTTAATCATTCTTTCTATATTCATACCTATCGCTTGCATTACGTATCAGCACACTAAGCGTTGGGAAAACAATCTAACACTTTATCAGACTGACATTCAAGTAAATCCACTCAGTCAACATTTACAAGTGAACTATGCGGTTGCTTACTCGACACGATATCCTCATGATATTTCACAAGTCATTCCTAATGCTTTAAAGTCAGTCCAAATTCAACACGACTTCTATGAAGGCCTGAATACCCTTGGAGTTCTCTATGGTGAAATCGGCGAAAATGAACTCGCCCTACGTTATCTAAAAAGAGCGGCATTTGTTAGGCCAGACCTTGATAAACCGCCTCGCAATATTGCATTAATTTTATTCAAAGCCAAGGAATACGAAAAATCCATCCCGTATTTTGAGCAATATATAAAACTTCATCCAAAAGATGTAGAGATACTGAATAGACTCGCAGACGCCTACTATCACCTAAAAAAATGGCCTGAGGCTATTAAATACTACGAACGCTGCACCCAACTCATGCCGACCCTCACACAAGCGCACATTGGAGTCTCCGCATCTGCTATAAATCTTCAAAAATACACCACAGCCCTAAAATCCGCAAAAGATGCACTACGACTCGACCCTAATTCCTACGATGCTCATCTAAATCTTGCTTCAGCTCTTATAGGCTTAAAAAAATACCAAGAGGCAATCCTCCCCCTTGAAAAAGCCTCCAAAATTCAGCCTCACTCTCCAGAACCTCACCGACTCCTAGCCGCTATATACGAATCCCTATCAGAACATCAAAAAAAGGCATATCACCTCAGGATGTTTCATTCACTCACTAATTCTGCTACTACCACAACCTCGCCTCCCTCACCTCCAAGCCCTAATAAAACACCCTAAAACAAATGAGTCGCTCAAAAATTTGCCTTGAATTTTTACTTAAAAAACACTCATCCATTCCTAAATTCTAGCTTTATGCACGCAGCGGCAAATCGCTTATTCATAGCACTCTTAACCATCTCTATACTCCTCCAAGCTGCACGTCCTCACATTGAAAATCCAACCACAGCAGCTCTGGTTACCTATGCCGTCAGCTCTACTACAAAGTCCTCCCAACCCGAAGGATTTCTTCAAGACTCTTCCTTGAATATTTCATACTCTCCACTTTTTAGTTTAATCGTCAGAGTAGCTTATCACTTTGGAGACTACGGACTGGTCTTCGTCCACAGTGCCCTACTCATCGCTTTATTTACAATCTTATTTTTCTTCGCTTACCCACCTACACGTCATCAAGTCCGCCTATCGAGCATACCAATTCTCAGTATCACGGCTTTTTTTATCGGAGGCTTATCGGATTGGCAACTAACCCCACAAATTACAGCCTTAATTTTCACAAGCGCGACGGCTCAATTTCTTCTCACGCATCGCCGTCAGGCCGATTGGCTCTGTTTCTGGCCACTTTTCCTTATTCAAACCGCCTGGAATTATACCAACGATTGGTTTTGGATCGGCCTCCTTCTCATCCTAACGTTCAGCATCGAAATCATCATTCGCGAGTCTATCCAACTAGGCCGCTGGAGTATTCTAGCCATTCAAAACTGGTTCCCAGTCGTATTAATCTCCTTCTTCACACTATTTCTCTCCCCTCCAACTTGGAAGCTTTCATTTCACCTTTTCTCGTCCCTCTTATCAGGACAATATACTCTCTACCCCCTCGAAACACTAACCAATCCCTGGTCCTCAACCCCCCTTTTCGCTTTTTCTGCCATCCTCCTCATTCTTCTCACACTACTTAATGCTCTCTTACACTACGGCCAAATTTGCTGGACATTCGCCATCTTCTCGCTGTGTCTAGGTTGGAACACTCTTTCTAGCGACACCTACACCTTACTTTTTCTCAATTTTACAATCCTCACCCTAATCAGCTCTCTGCATTTCAGCTCGAGGATCTCTGGCCTCTCACACGCACACACCAATGCCCTATCCCTCGTCTGTAAACTCCTATCAGCTACTCTCCTCTCCCTTGTCCTAAATTCAAATTTTAGCGGCTCCCACAACAACTCCCTCTCCTTATCCTGGCAACACCACAGAGAAAACCTCACCCTCACCCCTCATGCCTCGATAAAGTGGCTCGCACGACATGCTCCCCAAGCCAAAATTCTCCATCATCCAGATTTATTCCCTTACCTCCTCTTAGAGGGAATCCCGCCTTCTAATCTCACTCTCACCCCGATCACGCAAAGCTACTCACCCAGCACCCGACGCAAAGCCTTTCTCTTACACACTCGCCCACAAAGCTTGATCTTCTTTATAAACCAATACCACCCAGATTACGTTATCGTTGACCTCCCTCGTTATTCCTGGATACCACAACTGCGCCAACTAGAATATCGACCGGTCCACATTACGCACAACGCTTCAGTTTGGACCCGCCTTCCGGATCACCCCACCCAGCCCATGGCCTATCTCTTCCACGACTACCCACACTCAACCTCACATTTCCACCTCGAGCTCCAACTTCTCCGTGCCCTCACCCTCGCATCCGCCCAGCATCCCGAACTTGCCTGGGACATAATCAAAAACACACCCGCAAAACACCACACCTCACCTCTCTTCATTCAAGCACTACTGGCTTTCTCGTTTCACACCACCTCCATTTCCCCTGAACTCCACTCAGATATCCAAGAATGGGTTCAAACCTTGCCCAAGCAAACTCAATTACCGTGGCATGCCCAGTATCTATTCAGAAAAACCAAATACACCGAAGCTCTCTCCACCCTCCGATCCACCCATTTTCAATCACCGACACTCACCTCCAAAAGCCTCCTCGCACTTGATCGCCCCACTGAAGCTTTAGCGACCCTTCAACACCAACCCACAGCTCCACCCAACCCCACACTCCTCCATCTCAGCGCACGTGCACACCATGCACTAAACAACAAAAACGAAGCCGCAATCGCCTATCAGCAAGCCCTCATCTACGCCCCCGACGATCGCCATCTCAAAGCCGAAATTCAAGAATTCCTAAAAAAATACAACCACCCTTCCCTCCGCGAAACTTTCCAAAACACAAACCACTCACCCCTCTCACATCCCACAAATAACACCTCATCTTGACGCCCCATCTTACAAAAATATATTCCTTCCATACCACCACCTGTTTTTACAAAACTCCATCCCCTATCATGCGCAATAGACTGGTAGCCACTCTCCTACTCACACTTCTCAATTTCACACTACATTACACCACACCTCCTCAAACCCAAGCCGCACCCCCAAGCCCTCAAGACAAATACCTCCAACTCTACCTCAGACTACAAGAAGCGGAAAAACTCGAACGCGAAGAACAAAAAGCCTCCGCTCGCAAAGTTTACATGGAAGTCCTTTCCCTACTCCAAGCCCTCAAAGAGGCATACCCCACTTGGGAAGAAGGCATAGTAAAATACCGCATACGCTACTGCCAAGACAAAATACGCCTACTGCAAGACGCCACCGACCGCACGCCCCCCCCCACTCCCCCCCCCACATCAGAAATCATCATCGAGTCCACACCCCAAGCTCCGCCAAAAATCGACCCCCAACCTCCCCCCTCCACCGAACCCACCCGCCCCTCCTCAAGAATACACGCTCTAGAAGAAGAACTGGCCTTCACAAAGCAGCGCCTCGCTCAAGCTCAAAATGAAATTAATCTCCTCCGCACTCGCCTACAAGCCACTGAAAAACAACTCGTCATGTCCCGCTCCAGCGACCTCGATGAAAAACTCGCCTCCATCCTCCAAGAAAATAGCCAACTCAAAAACCAACTCAATGAAGCCGAGCGGCAACTCAAAGCACTCACCTCCAATTCCTCCCCCAGCACCTCATCTCCCACGAAACCCACCTCAACCGCCCTCGCCAACCTTCAAGCTCAACTCCGCAAAGTCCAAGAAAAACTCGCCCTCGCAGAGCAAGAAAATAATGCCTTCCGCCGCACCACAGCCGAACTCAAAAACCAACTCGAAGCCGCCCAAAATAACCTCATCGCCGCCCAAAAAGCCCAGCTCTCCCAACGAGACAACGAATCCTTCCAACGCGAAAATGAAGTCCTACGCGACATCATCACTCGCCAAATCCAAGAACAAGCACGCCGCGATGCCGCAAAAAAAATCGCCACCGAAGAAATCGAAAACCTAAAAATCCAATCCGCCGTCCTTCGCCAACAACTCGAAATCCTCGCCTCTCCAATCTTAAACCTCACCCCAGAACAACTCGCCCTCCTTCGTCTCCCCTCAAACCTTCAAATATCTGAAGAACGCCGGCCCCCTCCCCATCCCCAAGCAGACAACAAAAATTCCCTCACCACCTCTTCATCGCAAGAGCCCACCACCCCAATCGACCCCGCCATCGAATACCGCTCCAAAGCCCGCATCCCAGAAGATGTCCGCGGCCTAGCACGAGAAGCCTCAGACGCCTTTGCTGAAGCACGATACGATGACGCCATCAAAGCCTACCAACAAATCATCCAAAAATACCCAGAAAGCCTCTACGCCTGGTCTAACCTCGGAGTAGCCCAATTCCAAAAACAAGACTACGATCAAGCTGAAACCGCACTCAAACAAGCCATCCGTCTCAACCCCGCTGACGCCTTCTCCTACTCCATGCTCGGCATCGTCTACTATCAAAAGGGCCAATACGACCTCGCCATCGAGCACCTTACCCGTGCCACCGCCCTCGAGCCCAACGACGCCCGCACCCGCAACTACCTCGGCATCGCCTGCTCCCAAAAAGGGTGGCAAGAAGCCGCAGAAAAAGAATGCCGCCGCGCCATTGAGATCGATCCCAACTACGGCGATGCCCATTTCAACCTCGCAGTTATCTACGCCACCCAACGCCCCCCCGCAAAAGAACTCGCTCGACGCCACTATAAAATTGCGCTTGACCTCGGCGTCCCCAAAGACGATAAATTAGAAAAATTGATCCAATAATTTCCACATTAAGAAAAATCCACCATCACTCCTCACATCATGTCCTATATAAAATTATACGTAGTTGCGATCCTCGCCTCGGTGACAATTCCTTCAACTCTAGCGCAATCCCTCCCCATCCACCATCTCGCAGGAGCTAAGCTTACCCACGGCCCATCGAAAATCATCCTCCACCCCTCAACAAATAAAACACTGTTCCAATATGCCAATACTTTTACTATTTTCCAGGCACTACCTCACACTGAGCTCAGTATATTTATCCCACAGCACGCCAAGCCAAAGCTCAAGCAGCCCAACGATGTCCTCAATATTAAAGTTTTAAAAGGAACCCTTTTTATAAATTATGAACCCGAAGAGATAACAGCTCCTTTTAGCCTACGCCTAATCAACGCCAAAGGCACATACACTCTTACCCCAGACAAGCACGGTCGATACATCCTCACCGAAACTGGTTTAACTAAAATCATCACTGGATCCTCGAATAAAAGTATAATGCCCTTATTCGAGCCTCATTACCAAGCTCTAAAAAAAATTTATCTCGCCTGCCACTGACCTCTTCGCGCTTTCCACTAATAAACCCTAAAGGCAAGACTCACCACAGCTCGGCATGCAGATATATTTACAAGGCCAACCTCACCAAATCCCCAACGAAATCAACACTATATCCGCTCTGCTAGAACATCTACAGCTCCCCCGAAAAGGAATCGTCATTGAGCTCAACCAAACCGCACTTCACCTTCACGAATGGGACACAACACCCATCCAAGAAGGTGACGCAATCGAGCTCATCCGCATCGTAGCAGGCGGCTAACCCCCACACCCAGGAAATCACCGTTCCCTGAAAATTTCCAGTGATACCTCACGCACCTGAGGCAAAATAAACTTGCAAATCTCCAACCTCACTGCAGACAAAACCGGATACGAGACAAATAACTCCCCTACAATCTCCTCAGCCAATCGTTCCATAAGCCTATAGGGCAGCCTTTGAGCAGTTCGCAAAATACACTCGTAAACCCCTGCATAATCGAGCGTCATCTCAATGCAATCGCTCTGAGCCGCAGCCTTAATAGTATCCGAAGCAACATAAAGCTGAGCCGTGATGTGGACCGTCTGAGCGCGTGCCCGTTCCTCATCAGGCACGCCCAGATAAACTGGCACCTTAATTCCCCGCAACGTGATAATATCCCAACCCCTACCCATAAACCGAAAAATTCTCCTCAGGATAAGAACCGTAGGCCACCTCAAAAGGAAGTCCCGTAGCTTGATGAATTTGAAGCGCAATAGCATCCAAAGTCCGCGGATCTAGCGGACGGACGTAAGGCTCAGGAGTAGGCCTCGCAACCGTATATAGCTGAAGTTTTAGAATCTGCGCACCTTGAGAGACTAACTCATTGATCCGATCACAATAAGCATTTATTTCTTCTTGCGATGGGACCTCCTCATGAATTCGCATCCAAAGCGTCTGAATAAACACCGGTATCCGCCGTGCCGTCGACAAAATATTCCGCAAAATGCGATCATACGGAATATGCGTGCGGTTGACGCGCTTATAATACGCCTCGCTCCCCGCATCAAGCTTAGCCCACACCTCATAAGGCCCATCCCGATACATCGCGTCAAGACCCCTCACAACCTGAGGCCGATCCAGACAAGCAGAATCCGTAATCAAAATAATTTTCAAATCCTTCAGCTGATGCCTTCGCCGAGTAGCCAATGCAATCTCTACCGCACGATCAAAATGTGGATAAGTTGTCGGTTCCCCGTCTCCACTAAACGCTATATCATTGAGTCTCCTCCACTCCATCGGAGTCTCAGAAAACGGTGGAGCATCAAAAAGAGCTCCACTCTTTGCAAGAGACAATAGCGACTCAAGCTCCTCCTCAAGCCTCACAAGATCAACATCCAGTCGCCTCGGTGGAGTCCGGCGATCCACCTCACAATAAATGCAATCGAAATTACAAACCTTATCAGGATTCAAATTAATCCCTATAGACAAGCCTTGCGAGCGCCTGGAAATCACTGGATACACATAAAAAAAATCTTTCCACTCCCGAGAATGATCACAGTGAGCTGGAATGACATCTTTCATGTAGACTCCCTCGACTTTTTAGCCTTCGTCTCATCCACAAGCAAAGCAAGTGAAGCCGTGTAACCATGCAGATAATTTCGGCCGTGCACAGGAGCAATCTCCCCGTTACAGAAAAAACCAGCCAACGGAGTATCTGGAAAAAACTGGTGAATCAACGCAGCATCATGATGAGGTAATTGAAAAAGATGTTTACCCCGCCCATTGCAGGCAAATAGCAAAGCGGCTACCGGAGTCGCCTTCAATGAATTCGCTTTTAATTCAAGTAATCGATTCAGCTCCTCCCGAGCAAGAATCGGATCGCGAAGCTGAAATTGCAACGTCTGTCCGACTCGAACACGAGCTCCTACAGCCACTGCACCACTGTTGGGATCAGCACCAAGAATGTTGCGAATAAGAAAATCGCCCTGCTTAAATTCCTCTTGGTATTCATTTATTGCCAATCCTACAAAGAGATTGCCACGAGCATAGGCTTTCAAAGCATCCGGAAGATTCTCAAACGCCTTATTCAACACCTCATAAGCCGAAACTGTGCCCAGTGAAAAAAGAATATTTTCGTTAGCTTGAGTTATCGTCATTGGTTCACCAATGGGACGACAAGCTTGAGAAACAAGACTCTCAAGACAAATCGGCCCTCTGAAATGCAGCAAGAGCCCCCCCTCAATTATCTCTTCATTAAGAAAAACAGCAGCATGCGGCGGCGGAAGCAGACTGCTGGCTAGGCCACCGATTAGAGGCAAACTCGGATGAGCACGGTTCCACTCTTGGAACCATCCCTCGATATCCATCGCAAAGGGATTCAGAAGAGCTATGGCAAACCGAATGGCTCTGTCATCGATTGATCCAACACTAAAACTCCCATCTGTGACAGAGGTGATCTTTTGCGGCACGATTTCAACTTCAGGCAAATTTAAAGCTATAACAGAAAGACCGTCCTGATTTTGATATTCTCGATTTGAATGGATCACCCCTTGAGCAGAGCAGCCTCCCAAAGTAAGAATATGCCCCTCGATCCGCAACGTCTCTAGAAACTCATCAGCAGCGCTTATGTATGATTGCCCACAAAAGGCAAGCGCAAGCGTTATCGGAGAACCAATCTCTTCACGAAGCCGGCGAGCTATACTTTGAACTGTAGCTTCATCATAGGGCTCAGAGGTAAAAGCTGTTGTGACGCGAATAGGCATAAGATTAGTTTCAATAAGTCATCCGCAATGTCAATCAGAGCCAAGAATCCATTAAAAAATAATCTCAGCTTTCTTGCCAAGGCGGAAGCGGCTGCACGGGATGTCCCTCAAGAGGACGGCGAACCTCGTAGATATAAGGTGCAAGAAGAGGATTCTCAGCATAGGCAGATTGAAGAATTTCTATTCGCGCATCAAGGTTATCCACATAATGCAGAAGCCATGCTTCAGGGGTCCGCGGTGTCACTGGTGCACCAAACTCTCTTTGCCCATGATGAGAAGCAATCAGATGAAGTAGATGGAACCGCGTATGCTCGCGTGATGGCTGACCTGCTGCTTGGAATTCCGGATCATCCTCGAGAGAACGCCAAAGTCGGTTGACAAACTCAACACCGATCGAAATGTGTCCAAGCAGCTCTCCCACCAGTGTGTAAGGCATACCGAATCCATTTTTCTCATAATCGTTCTCCCATAGCTTCCCCACATCGTGAAATAAGACCCCTGCCAGAACGAGATCGCGATTGATAGATGGATACACCTTACAAAGTGCATCAGCTGCCCGCATCATTTGAGCCACGTGCTCGACTAACCCGCCCCGCCGCGCATGGTGATAATCTCTCGCTGCAGCAGCGCGTCGAAATGGCTCTTCGTATTCTGTAAGAAACTCTTCACATAGCCGTCGTAAATAAGGATTAACAATAGACGTCGCCAGGTCCGCAATAGTATTAAAATCATTTTCAATTCTCTTCTGTCGCTCAAGTGGCCCCTGAAGCAAATCATTCATTTCAGCCGTGGAGAGACGCGTAGCTGTCAGTTGATCGTGATTGATGCCGAAGTTATTTAGGCTCCAGGTTGCAGTGAGCTTGAAAAATGCGCCTTTGGAATCTTGCAAAAGAAAATCAAATAAAGGATGGTCACGCCAGATCTTAAGCGACATATTTCCAGTGGTATCGGAAAGAGTAAGATCGAGATAGTCTTTGTTGTTGCGCGCTTGCGCGATGCGGATCGCCGTAATCTGACCGTGAACAGTCGCTTGAAGTGACGGCATATTTTGAAGCCGTTTTTGAAGATCTTGAAGAGTGAGAGTTTCAATCGCCATACTATCGGTAAAACAGCTCTAGTTACTCCTAAAAATTCGTATGTCAGGCAATTCTCGATAACGGCCGTTGTAATCTAAGCCATATCCCACCACAAACTCATCAGGTATGGTGAAGCCAACATATTCAACCGGTATGAGAACTTGATGTTTTGTTTTTTTTTCAAGGAGAACACAGGTCTTTATCGATAAAGGTTGAAGTGTTCGGACGTGTTCTTGGACATGCGAAAGTGTAAGACCAGTATCGTAAATATCATCAACGATCAGGACGTGACGCTGATGGACCTCAGCACGACAATGCTCAAGACCTGTAACCTTACCCGTCGAATACGTATCGCAATAACTGGATATCCTCCAACACTCAATATGAAGATCGCGAATATCCAGCGCACGAATTAAATCAGTAAGAAAAAATATCGAACCGTTGAGCAGTGCGATCAAAGTTAGTGGAGTATTTTGGTAATCTTTGCTAATTTGTGATCCAAGCTCAATAACGCGACGGCGTAATGCCTCCTCACCTATCAAGACAGCAAATTTATCAGCATCTGGCATGAAAGAAAGTAGGAAGGATGCTGTCAGCGGTCAAGGCACAGGCATTAGTTTTTTTTGATTGGTATAATTTTTCGATGAGGAGAAGGCTGATCCTCTTGAGATATATCTTCGTCGGTTGGCTGCAGTTGTCCTTTGATTATAGCGGCTTGGCGGCGTGCTAGACTACGGAAAGTTCTTTGAGCAGCTTTGGCTCCCGTTGCATCTGGTGGAAGCGTAGGATGAATGTAAGTGCCATCAGATCGGAGATGATGAGCTTTGACGTTATCAGAAAGATAAGCTGGAAGGATTTCGTTTGTGATGCGCATATGAATAGCCGGATCAAGGATCGGGAAAAGCACTTCAATGCGTCGATAGAGATTGCGAGGCATCCAGTCTGCACTACCTAGGTAGATGAGGGGCTGGCCTTGATTCTCAAAGTAATAAATCCTGCTGTGCTCCAAAAAACGCCCGATGATGCTTATGACTCGGATTCGCTCACTCACGTTAGGAATGCCTGGCCTAAGACAACAAATCCCGCGAACTATCAGATCTATCTCCACTCCAGCTGAAGAGGCTTCGTAGAGCGCTGAGATTAGAGAGGCATCTACAAGCGAATTCATTTTGGCTATGATTCTCGCAGGACGACCTAAACGAGCGCTCTGAACCTCTCTCTGTATAAGGGCAAGTAGTCTAGGTTGCATATCAAACGGAGCTGTCATGATATGCTCTATACCACGATAAAATCCGCCTCCAGAGAGGATGTTGAAAAGCTTGGCTACCTCATCTGTAATTTTGGGATGGGCTGTGAAAAGACCTAGATCGGAATAAAATCGTGCAGTGTTAGGATGATAATTCCCCGTGCTGAGATGCGCATAATATTTGATCCCTTGCGCAGTTTGTCGGACGATTAGGATGAGCTTAGCGTGAACTTTAAGACCGACGACACCGTAGATCACATGAGCACCCGCTTCTTCAAGACGTTTCGCCCAATTAATGTTGTTAGCTTCATCGTAACGCGCCTTGATTTCGATCAAAACAGTGACTTGTTTGCCGTTTTCTGCAGCACGAATTAAGGCCTGCACTATGGGAGAATCTCCACTCGTGCGATATAACGTCATCTTAATAGCCAGAACTGAAGGGTCATCAGCTGCACGCTCCAGAAAATCAATAACGTGCTGGAAACTCTCGTAAGGGTGATGCAAGAGAACGTCTTGACGGTCTATAACGCTAAAGATGTCTTTTTGAAATGCGAATGAAAGAGAGAGTGTTGGCTTAAATGAGCGGTCGTGCAGCGCACCGAATCCTTCAAGCTGCACAATCGGATTGAGAACCATGAAACTAAGAGGTTGTGGAACTAGATAGGTATACAAGGAAGTCAGGTTAAAAGTTTTTTGCAAAAATTGAACGATTCCCGGTGAGCAATTCTCCTCAATTTCTAAACGAATTACATTTCCTCGATTTCTTTTTTGAAGTTCTTCTTCGACAGCCTCGAGCAGATTGTCAGCTTCTTCTTCATCAATGTAGAGCTCTGTATTTCGAGTAATCCGAAAGGTGTAAACACCTGTTATAATCATTCCAGGGAAAAGTTTATCGATGTAGGTTTGGACGAGATCTGTTATATAAATGTAACGATACTCCTTTTTGTTTTTGCTAGGCAGCGGTATCAAAAACGGCAGCAAGCGAGGTATAGGGACAAACGCGAAATATTTTTGTGATACTTGTTGAGGATTTTTGAGCTGAACGATAAGGTTGTGGCTTTTGTTGATCAATTGAGGAACTGGATGACTTGCATCAATGATCAAAGGTGTCAGCACTGGAAACACATCACGCATGAAGTAACGCTCTGCCCACAGCATGTCTTTTTGGCTTAAATCTTGAACAGCATGAATCGAGATCCCGTGGGCTTGCAGAGCAGGATGTAGTTCCTTCTCCCACAGTGTATGTTGTTCTTTTACAAAAGGCTTTACAGCTCGCTCGATTGCTACAGAGAGCTCTTTAGCTGTAATCCCGTCGGCTTCTGTAATTTCAACGTTTGAATCAATTTGTTGTTTAATTCCTGCAACGCGCACTTCAAAAAACTCATCAAAATTAGAGCTCGTGATGATTAGAAACCTCAGCCGCTCCATAAGGGGTTGCGAGCGATCTTGAGCCTCTGCTAACACGCGGCGGTTGAATTCTATCCAACTTAGCTCACGATTGATAAAATATTCAGGATGGAAAAAGCGTTTATCCTGAGTAGGATTAGCCATAACTGTAGGTTAGCCCAAAATTGTCTTAAACAAAATGCTTTATCTGCCCTCTAGCGATTATTCAAATAAGTGAAAGTGCCTCAAGATAACCTCCTTACAAACCACACACCGGTCTCTCAACCCTTAGCGACTCGCCTTCGACCACGTTCACTAGATGAATTTATCGGACAGGAACATTTATTAAGTCCCGGAAAGCCGTTGAGACTCATGATCGAGGAAGAGAGTTTTCATTCTTTAATTTTGATCGGGCCCCCGGGATGCGGCAAAACAACCTTAGCTGAAATCATCGCAAGAAAAACAACCTCAGCCTTCGAACGCCTCAATGCCGCTGACTCAGGCGTCCACGAATTAAGAAAAATATTTCAAGCCGCACGACATCGGTGGTCTTCTCTTCAACAAAAAACCATTCTGTTTCTTGACGAGATCCACCGCTACAGCAAGTCGCAGCAAGACGCTTTACTTCCAGAGCTCGAAGGTGGAGTGATCAGACTTATCGCAGCGACTACTCATAATCCTACTTTCTCTCTCAATCCACCGCTGCTATCGCGTTCTCATATCTTTCATCTTCATCCTCTGTCAAATGAAAACCTAAAAGTTATCCTTAGCCGCGCGCTACAAGACTCAATCGCAGGAATTGCCCCTGCCTCGATTGAATCTCAAGCCGCAGAGCTCCTCATTCTCTATGCCGATGGGGATGCTCGCCGATTGTTAAACACGCTCGAGATAGCAGCTAAGCTTGCAGGCAAACGCCTGACAGTATCCTCAGAAAGCAAACATATTACTGTTTCAGACGTTCAATCCGCTACACAGCGAAAACTCATTCAATACGATAATCAAGAGGATGAACATTATGATACCATTTCAGCTTTCATTAAAAGCGTGCGAGGCAGCGATCCAGATGCTGCTCTTTATTGGCTCGCTAAAATGATTGAGGGCGGTGAAGATCCTCGATTTATAGCTCGTCGCCTGATGATATTAGCTGCTGAGGATATTGGCCTTGCGGATCCACACGCGTTGACTCTTGCTGAAGCTACAGCCGGTGTAGTCGAGCGAATAGGAATGCCAGAAGGACGGATTCCCCTAGCTCAGACCACCATCTATCTTGCCGCTGCTCCGAAGAGCAATAGCGCCCTACTGGCTATTGATTCAGCCTTGGACGCGGTGAGAAATAAACCGATAATTCCTATTCCTTCATATTTACGTGATACCTACTCTACGACCTCAAAATTGGCTCAACAAAAGTCCGTTTACCTATACAGCCACGATTATCCTCAAGCAATTGCTCCACAGACTTATGGTGTGAAGACCGGTGCATTTTACCAACCCAAGCTCTCAGGCGCGGAGGCTAAAATTAAAGAGCGATTAGAACGTTGGGAAGAGTTACGGAAAGCCTTGCTCGCCTCCGATGAATCTCATGAGTAAATCTCATCCATGGTGTCGACGCAAATACTCCACTATCAACCTTACCCCGAAGCCCGTAGCTCCTTTGTGAAGAAACTTTTCCTCTTTAGTAATCCATGCTGGTCCAGCAATATCGAGATGTGCCCAGGGCACTTCACCTACCCAAGTCTTGAGAAATGAAGCTCCTGTGCAAGCGCCCCCCTCGCGACCGCCAATATTTTTAACTGTCGCAACGTCGCTTTTCATCATTTCATCGAACTCTTCCCCCACCGGAAGAGGCCAGACTCGATCCCCTGTCTCCTCACCAATCAGGCTAAGTTGATCACGAAGTAGATCATTTTCAGTAAATAAACCTGCGCGCTTCGGCCCAAGAGCGATAATACAAGCTCCTGTAAGCGTGGCCAAATCAATCATGAGTTTAGGCTTTAACCTTAGACGTGCATAGGCAAGCGCATCGGCAAGCATGATTCTTCCTTCAGCGTCGGTGTTAAGGACTTCGATCGTCTGTCCGTCACAAGTGGTAATAATGTCTCCTGGACGATAAGCAGTAGGGCCCGGCATGTTTTCCGCTAGCACAGCGATTCCAATTACACTCAACTTTAATTGCAACGCAGCCACAGCCCTCATGATCCCGAGCACAGCGCACGCCCCAGATTTATCAAACTTCATCTCATCCATACGGTCGCCGGGCTTAATCGAGATGCCTCCACTATCGAAAGTAACTCCCTTGCCAATGACAACTACAGGCTGCTGGCCACGCCCATACCCTATGTAAGAGACTTTAACCATTCTCGGCGGCACGGATGAGCCTCCCCCGACAGCTAGCACCCCTCCCCAACCTTCCTTTTTGAGTCTCTTTTCATCCCACACCTCAATCTTGAGCGAAGGAAAGTCTTTCACTAGCTTTTCTGCCTCCTGAGCAAAAGTAATCGGGTTGATCACATTCCCAGGCAGATTGCAAAGCTCTCTGGCGTAGTTTACAGCCTCGGCCAATACTCGTCCTCGATTCACTTCTGTCTGGGCTCGCTTAAGATATTCTTTTCTTACGACAACCCTCATTTTGCGTAAACTCGAGGGGGTAGGCTCCTTTCCGTTTTCAGATTGGAGCGTTTTTTTGAAACGCTCGAAGCGATAATTAGCAAGCATAGCTCCTTCAACCATGCCCTGCACATGTGCCTCAAGCCCCCTCGCATCGATCGATAAACTCTCGACACCCAGTTCCTGCGCTATCTTCGTTGCCACTCCGATGGCCTGCCTCACCTTCACCGGGGTCAGTTTTACTTCTTCACCTAAGCCAACGTATATTTCTCGCCGCACGGCATCAGGACGCAAAACAACGCTACTTAAAAATGTCCCACTAAATTCCCTTGAAGAAAGCTGCGCAACTGTTTGTCCCTTGAACCGCAAAAAGACACGAACGCTAGAGCCTTCCAATGTCTCGTCTACTTTTATCTGCATGTGGAGGATTTAAATAACAATCCCTCATCAATCAAGCCTTGAGCGAAGCAATGGCGACCGAAGTAAAGACTACTCGCATCGAAAAATCTAAAACGATCACTGCACGAGCGAACAATCGCCTGCCCAAAACTGCCGTGTCACCCCCTGATCATCCACCAAAAGCAATGCTCCATCCTCAGTGAGTCCGAGGAAACGCCCTTGGTAACGACCATCCTCTTGCACAACCATCACTATCCTTTCCAGATCTGTGCACCGTCTATGCCAAGCCGCTCTTACCTCTCCTGCATCCATCTTAAAAACGCGTTCACATGCCTTGACGATTTGCATTAAAACTTCTGCTTTCCTCAAATCATCGCTTCTGCCGCGAACCATCCTCAGAGATATCGCACGCCCTTTTAGAGTCTCATCCCACTCTTCCTCCTTTTGGTGAATGTTTACTCCGATGCCGATCACAACCTTACCATCCTCTGAAAAATGCGACCCGGATCCCATCTGTCTTTCTACGAGAATTCCAGCGAGTTTCCGATGATACACGATAAGATCGTTCGGCCATTTTAAGGTCATAAATGGCGGCATCCATTTCGATAGCGCATCATACACAGCTACTCCGATTCCAGTTGTAATCAACGATGCAGGCAGCCCAAAATTTTTTTTATCCACCACTAGCGAAAAATAGAGCCCTCCACTACTCGATGAATCCCATCGGCGATCCCGTCGCCCACGACCTTTGGTCTGATGATTGGCCGCAAAAATTCCCCATTCCACAGCTTCGCTCGCACGTAGAGCTTCATCATTCGTAGAAGTCACCGTGTCGTAAACATAAACCTCCCAAGGCCACTCCAACCCGACAAGCCGTTGCCAAGCCTCGCATTCCTCGCGGCGCAACTGATCCACACTTTCCGCGACATTCCAACGTGTGCCATAAAACGGGTGCGTTTCAAAGACGTAACCGACCTTTTCATATTCTTTCAGAGCCTTCCATTCCTCGTCGTTAAAGCTCTGGTAAGCCTCCCGCGCCAATAAAATTTTGTCCCACAATTTCGCCCTCGACACCTTCTCGCCATCTTGCACCTTCATGCCATTATCATGCCCTCATTATGCTCTTGGGATAAAACAAAAAAGCCCACACCCCGCTTGGAGCATGGGCTTCGGAGATAGAAGGCTGTGTGTTAATACCAGTTTTTCAAATCTGCTGGCGGATAATCTTGCACCACCATGGAGTTCCAAGGCGGCATACGATAAGAGCCGTAGGTTTGATTGGGGCCAATCGCAAAAGGTGCCGTGATCAACTCAAATATCCCATGAGCCATGTCGCTGAACATCCTCCCAAAACCTTGAATAATGCCTTTCGTGCCAGCGACTGTAGTTCCTTCAAGTTCCAAGTATGAATAGTGAGAATCAAGTATGTGAGCTGGAGATAATAAAATACCGGCTACCGCGCGGCCAGCTTTATCGTAAAAGTTATCGGTCTTCGGCATGCTGATATCCGCATGCACTAAGGTGACAGTCAGGAGTGATAGGGCGATGGAAAGTAACGTTTTCATATCCAAAATAATTCTACTTTTTCCGTAAAAAGCAAGTGCTGATTTTGTGTTGATCGACTTCGCCTCACCATCTGCGCAGCACCTTTTCGAATACACGCTTGCATACTTCTTCGGGCATACGGATTTCCTCCGGCCAAGGACGGTTATAACCTTCCGCTGGCAATTTCCGTGTTGCATCGATGCCGAGATGCGAGCCCATGTTTACTAAGGATGGGGCATGATCTAAAGCGTCGCTTGGGTTTTTCACAAAAATGGTATCCCGCTGTGGATCGACGTTTGCGCACAGATAAAACAACACCTCTGATGTATCATGGACGTTTACGTGCGCGTCTACTACGACGATGATTTTTGCAAACATCATTTGTCCCATGCCCCAAAGGCCGTGCATGACTTTGTAAGCTTGCCAAGGATATTGCTTACGGATCGAGACAAAGACGAGATTGTGAAAGACCCCCTCCGCTGGCAGAGCCATATCTACAATCTCAGGAAAATTGAGCTGAAAGACTGGCAAAAATAACTTCACAGAAGCCGTCCCAAGATAGAAATCTTCCATAGGTGGCCTGCCTACAATTGTAGCAGGATAGATTGCATCTCGACGGTGGGTGATCGCAGTAACGTGAAACGCAGGATATTGATCCACAGGAGTGTAAAACCCTGTGTGATCGCCGAAAGGCCCCTCATCGCGCAGGGGTTCCTTCGGATCGATGTAACCTTCGATAACAAAATCGCTCTCTGCCGGCACCTCAAGCTCTATCGTCTCGCATTGGACCAATGGAATCGATTTTTTTCGGAGAAACCCAGCCAAGAGCAGCTCATCGAGCCCGTCCGGCATAGGAGCTGTCGCTGCAAAAGTCAGCACCGGATCACCTCCGAGGCAGACTGCCACCGGCATGCGAGTCCCAGTTTCATAGTAACGTTTGCCGTGGCGTGCAGCGACCTTGTGTATTTGCCAGTGCATAGCCGTTGTCCAGCCGTCAAATACCTGCATCCGATACATCCCGATATTCCGCGTTCCCGTGTCAGGATCAACTGTATAGACATTTGGCAAAGTAATAAACGGCCCACCGTCCTTTGGCCAACAGTGAAGGATCGGAAGCTTGTGTAGATCGAACGACGCATCCTTACCGGCTAAATGAATCACTTCCTTACAAGGTCCAGTGCGGACGCGCGTCGGCCGAGTGTGAATCAGATTAATCCCGTTTCGCAAAAGTTCCCAGGCCTGAGTAAACGTCTGTGGAGGTTTAGCTTTGAGTAAATATGCTACTTGCGATACCACTGGCTCGATACTCTCTTGGCCGATGGATAAAGCCGTGCGACGGTGCGAACCAAAGGCGTTGATCAAAACAGGAAATTGGCTGATCTTGCCATCTCTGAGAACAGGCTTCTCAATCAATAATGCTTTCCCACCATCCTTACTCTTCATCTCGCGGTCAGCCAAAGCTGTAATCTCAAGATGAGTAGAAACGGGATCGCTAATGCGAATCAACTCACCGCGTTCCTCGAGCACACGAACGAAATCAGCCAAAGAACCGTATGCCATGCTGCTATCTTGAAAGCGCTTTCAATATTGTAAAGAAAGGCACAGAGAAACTATTCAATAAATTTTCCAGGATTCAATATATGCCGGGGATCAAGAGCTGCCTTGATCTGCTGATGAAGCGCACGCACCGAGCTACTCGTAGCACTCGTCCACCAAGGTAATTTCGCTAGCCCGATACCGTGCTCACCTGTGATCGCCCCACCCCATTCCAGAACCTTTTCGAATAACTCGTCTAAAGCACGATGAAGAAGTGGGCGGTTTTTCACCTGCTCTTGCGTCAGCATGAGATTCACGTGAATATTCCCATCCCCCGCATGCCCAAAAGAAGCAACGCCGTAACCATATTTTTTCTCAAGTGCCTGACTCAGCTCAAAAAGTTCTACAAGGCGACTTCGTGGGACGACCACATCCTCATTGAATTTGATCCGCCCCGAGCACTTCAACGCCTCAGAACATGCCCGGCGCAACTCCCATAATTTCTCCACAGCTACTGCATCCCGAGCTTCAGTCACTTTTGTAGCTCCACACCTTCGAAGTAGATTCTTAGCCAGCCTCGTCGCCTCCTTTACCCCCTCAGGATGACCGTCAAATTCGACAATTAAAAAAGACTCCCCCCCCAGCAACGGATGCCCTCCCAAATAGTCTCTCGCCGCACGAATCGTGTTTCGATCAGCCACCTCCATTGCCGACGGAAGTAAGCCTTCAGCAAATATGGCATTAACCGCCGCTGCCGCATGCTGAGCCGAAAAAAATACTGCACCCAGAGCCTGACACATCGGAGGATGAGGAATAATGCGTAAGGTAATCTGCGTAATGAGTCCCAACATCCCCTCCGAGCCGACAAAAAGTCCGACCAAATCAAAACCGGTTTTATTCTTATGCGTCCGTCCCCCGAGACGTGCCAAGGAACCATCAGCCAGCACCACTTCTAAACCCAAGATATAGTGACGCGTCACCCCATATTTCAAGCAGCGCGGTCCGCCTGCATTAGTTGCCACGTTGCCACCGATCGTCGATTCCTTCAGACTCGCCGGATCAGGGGGATAAAACCACCCGCGTTTTCGAACGGCTTCTTGCAAGTCTGCAGTAATGACCCCTGGCTCTACGACAGCCACACCATCTTCAGGTGAGATCTCCAAAATGCGATTCATACCGGAGAAATCCACGACTACTCCGCCACGTTGAGGCACACATCCCCCCACATAACCTCGTCCAGCTCCACGCGCAGTGATCGGAATTTGATGCCTGTAGCAAAGCCGAACGATTTGTTGCACTTCTGTTACATTTCTCGGCTTAAAAACTGCATCGGGCCGGCTTCGTGCCATCCAAGCATCTCCTGAGCAGCTCTGCAAAAGCTCAGGATCCAGAGAAAGTTGACCCTGCGGGAAGTAACGCAACCACGTCTTGAGCTTCGGCGTATAGTCGAGACGAATCACTCTACCAAACTATGCTGAACCTCACCCAACATCGAGCGAAAACTGGCTGCCTGGCATGGACTCGAACCATGAACAACGCCTCCAAAGGGCGCTGTGTTACCATTACACCACCAGGCAATGCACTGTGAATGGTAGAACGTATCAAAGTGGTGTCAACGCGGATTATGAGAAGAATTGCCATTGATCGTATAGGGTGAAAACATTCAATAATGACTCACACACGACGCGAAAAAACAGCGCGACTCATGGTCGCAGCGAGTGAAAGAGATGCCGACATGCTCTATGCTACCCGATTCATGGCTCCAGACGCTTTTATTTGGTGGGAATGGAAAGGAATAACCAAAATAGCCATAAATCGTCTTGAAATTGACCGCGCTCGAAAAGAAGCCCGCGTAGACGAGGTCTTACCAATCGAATCTTTTCCTACTAAAGATGTCGCCAAAATTATTCACCAAATCGCGCTGAAAGAAAAATTCAAAAGAATCGAAGTCCCTCGACATTTTCCACACGGCCTCGCCGTGCAACTCGAACAGCTAGGCATTCAGGTAGTGGCAAAAAAGGAAAGCCTTTTTTTTCATTCACGAGAAATTAAGACGGCTGATGAAGTCAAGGCTATCACACGCGCCCAGCGTATGGCCGAAGCAGGCCTATTCCGTGCAATAGAAGTGCTTCGAGAATCCTCTATTGCAAAAAACAAAAAACTGATCTGGCAGGGCAGACCTCTCACCTCAGAACGTCTGCGTGGCGAAATCGAATCTACCATAGTGAAGCTTGGCGGACTTCCATCGGGCACTATTGTAGCCGGTGGAGTGCAAGCTTGTGATCCACACGAACGCGGGCACGGCCCTCTCAAAGCCCATGAGTCAATCATCATAGACATTTTTCCTAGGGAAACCCGTAGTGGTTATTTCGGCGATCTCACCCGCACCGTCGTCCGTGGTCGTGCTTCAGAAGCACTTCGCGAGCTCTTTCATCTCGTAAAAGAAGCGCAATCACTAGCGTTAAATAAAATGAAGCCAGGTGTCGATGGCAAAACTATTCATGAAGAGATTGAAGAGCTATTCAAAAAACGCGGCTACCCTACCGAATTACGCCAAGGACGGTGGGTCGGTTTTTTTCATGGAACTGGACACTCACTTGGTTTAGAAATACATGAGTCTCCGCGATTTTCCGCAGCACATTTTCGTCCCGGGCACATCATGACAGTCGAGCCTGGACTTTATTATCCTGAAATCGGTGGCGTCCGAATCGAGGATGTCGTCCAAATTACGAACGAAGGAGTCAGAAATCTAACGCGAGCAGCTAAGACTTTAGAGATTGTTTAACTCATCGCTAATTTAGATTTTCGATAGTTAACAAGCATAAAGTATTTTTGTCTGTAGTTTTTTTGCGATTGCGCAACATGCACTCAGTCTAAATCAAGGATTAATAAGCGATGAGAGAATTTGCTATTGACGATCGGCTGAATTTCTCACAAATCCAGAGTTATGCGCTCTACTGTCGGCAGTAGAGGGCATAAAACAACATCAACCTCAACAACACAATAAACCTAAGGGAGAAAATAAATTATGTTAAACCGCGCACAACTCGTTGAAAGCGTCGTAAAGGCGCTGGGCAAGGATACCACTAAAGCTGCGGCTGAGCGCGCCGTTATCGCTGTCATTGATTCCATCAAGGCCGGCGTCAAGAAACACGGAGGCGTTCAACTTATCGGCTTTGGCACATTCAAAGTCGTAAACCGCAAGGCCCGTAATGGTATCAACCCCAAGACTGGCGAAAAAATAAAGATCAAGGCCTCCAAAACCGTCAAATTCGTTCCAGGAACTGAATTTAAGAAGAGCCTCTAATTCTTTTCCAGCTTTGTCGAAGGCCGAGCTGTGTATATGGCTCGGCCTTCTTGTTGCCAAGGCAGGGATTGATTTAGACTTTGCGATTGCGGTAAGATAAAAATCCTCCCAGTCTCATAACCTTATAAAATGCCAGCCGAGGATACTCCATCTGTTAATCTGCCAGTTCAAAGTGTCTACGATGCATCTAAAATCGATAAGCTTGAGGGGCTCGATGCCGTTCGCCAACGCCCCGGCATGTATATTGGTCACACGGATGAACGCGGTTTACACCACTGCGTGTTTGAAGTTCTAGATAACTCAATCGACGAACATCTCGCTGGTTATTGCAAAAAGATCGAGGTCTGCATCCACGTGGATGGCTCGATTTCTGTGAGAGACGATGGGCGAGGTATCCCTGTTGATATTCATCCTAAATTCAAGATTCCCGCCGTAGAACTTGTTTTAACCAATCTTCACGCGGGAGGAAAATTCGGACAGGGCGCTTATAAATACTCAGGTGGCTTGCACGGCGTAGGCGCTAAATGTGTAAATGCTCTATCAGAGTGGTTTGAAGTAGAAATCTCTCGTGATGGCTTAGTCTATCACATGGAGTTTAGTCGTGGAAAAACCGTAAAAAAACTTGAGGTAATTGGAAAAACAAAAGCCACAGGCACTCTCGTCACTTGGAAACCCGATCCTGAAATCTTCACCTTCACCACGGAATTTAAATTTGAAATTTTATCGAAGAGATTGCGTGAGTTGGCCTTTTTGAATCCTGGACTAGAAATTGTGCTCAAAGATGAGCGAGGCGCAGAAGGCCAATCCATTAAAGAAGAAGTCTTTTATTACAAAGACGGGATTGAGGAATTTGTAAAGCAACTCAATCTCAGCCGCACGCCCATCCATCCCAAGCCAATTCGGATTGTTAAAGAGAAAGACGAAATCATTATCGAATGCGTCTTGCAATATAACGACGGCTTTAATGAGCAGCTTTTGTGTTACACCAATGGCATTCCAAACCCCGACGGTGGCACACATGCAAGCGGATTTCGCTCGGCTTTAACTCGCGCCATCAATCAATATGCCAAGAGCAATAATCTACTAAAGGAAAAAGACCCGACCATCACTGGGGATGACGTGCGGGAGGGATTAATCTGCGTGCTGTCAATCAAGCATCCCCGGCCAAGCTTCGAATCTCAAACTAAAGTTAAGCTAGTAAATCCTGAGGTTGAGGGCCTCGTCTCATCCTGTGTGTATGAGGGGCTGATGTCGTATTTCGATGCGAATCCGAATGTCGCTCGAAAAATTATAGATAAGGCCCTTACAGCAGCTCGCGCTCGAGAAGCTGCGCGCAAAGCTCGCGAAGCCGTCCGCAAGACAGCGCTCAGCGGTGGAGGATTGCCTGGGAAACTAGCAGACTGCTCCTCTCGCAACCCTGAAGAGTGCGAGCTTTACATCGTCGAAGGAGATTCTGCCGGCGGCTCGGCGAAGCAAGGACGCGATCGCCAGTATCAAGCGATTCTGCCTATCAAAGGAAAAATCATAAACGTAGAAAAAGCCCGTCTCGATAAAGTGCTCCAGAATGATGAAATCAAGACGATCATAACTGCTGTCGGGACAGGAATCGGTAGTGGAGAAGGTGAAGGCGCGTTCAATATCAGCCGTCTACGATATCACAAAATCATCATTATGACTGATGCGGATGTCGATGGTTCGCACATTCGCACTTTGCTGCTGACGTTCTTTTTTCGACAAATGCCCGACCTCATTCGCGAGGGTTTTGTTTACATTGCCCAGCCTCCGCTCTACCTAGTAACGCGAAAGAGAAAGGAACAATATGTCAGAGACGATGCAGCACTGAATAAAATTTTAATCGAGTTAGGAGCTAGTGAAGTGCGCGTCGAGGATCATCAACACAAAAAGATCCTTGCTGGGAAACCACTCCTGGAAGTGCTTTTTCTTCTAGAATCCCTCGAAAAATACAAAGCGGCTATTCGTCGCCATGGAGGTGACTTTGGGGCCTATTTGCAGGCTCGTAATCCTGAGACTCAAGAGTTGCCGCGTCATCTTGTAAAGGTGCGCTCAGGTAATGAAGAGACCACATACTATTTCAACTCAGAATCGGCCCTGGCAACATTCGCTGAAGAAAATCCTGATTTGGATTTGTTCCCAAATGACTCGTCAAAAAATCAGGGAGAAGAAAGTGCAAAAAACACCGAAAAAGATAAGAGAGCACAACGCCGTGCTATCCATGTAGAGCTTCACGAGAGCAAGGCGATCCAGGAAATCCTGCGAAAGCTCTCAGATAAAGGGTTTCAACTTGATCATCACCTCGTCTCTGAAGAACCTCTTTATACTTTAATCGAAGGTGAGGGAGATAAGGAAAAACGTCACGCGATCTATTCCGTGTCGGGTATATTAGAAAAAATTAAAGAAATCGGGCGACAGGGCGTAGAAATTCGACGATTCAAAGGCTTGGGCGAAATGAACCCAGAGCAGCTTTATGCGACGACGATGGATCCACAGAGGCGAGTTCTACAAAAGGTGCAACTTAGCGATGCTATCGAAGCAGAGGAAATCTTTTCAACTCTCATGGGCGACATGGTAGAGCCAAGGCGCCGTTTCATTGAAGATAACGCTTTGAATGTGAGAAACCTCGATATTTAGAGGTTTTACATCTTTCTTTTTATGTCTGACGAAAAACTTCCCTTATCAAATTCATCGCCAGGGGTCGTGCCGGTGGATGTCACCGAGGAGATGAAAAATTCATTCCTTGATTATGCTATGTCGGTGATTGTTTCCCGGGCACTGCCTGACGTTCGTGACGGCCTCAAACCTTCACAGCGCCGAATTCTTTTTGCGATGAACGAGCTTGGGCTTCAACCCAATAAAAAACCTCTTAAGTGCGCTAAAATCGTTGGAGAAACGATGGGGAATTACCATCCACACGGAGACCAGGCTATTTACCCGACCTTGGTGCACATGGCTCAACCTTGGGCTATGCGTGAGCCTCTCATTGATGGACAAGGAAACTTCGGTTCCATCGAAGGTGATCCGCCTGCAGCGATGCGCTACACCGAAGCGCGTCTGACTCCTCTTGGAGCAATTTTGATGCAAGACATGGATCAGGAGACAGTGGATTTCAATCCTAACTATGATGATACGCGCACGGAGCCGACTGTCTTCCCTGCTGCTTTTCCAAACTTGCTCGTCAACGGTAGCACTGGAATCGCTGTCGGAATGGCAACCAACATTCCGCCCCACAACTTGTCTGAGGTGATCGAGGGCACTTGCGCGTTAGTCGATAATCCGAACCTCACACCGAAAGATATAATGAAATTTATTAAAGGCCCAGATTTCCCCACGGGCTGTGAAATTCTAGGACGCGAAGGGATACGCAATTATTTTACGACTGGACGTGGCTCGATCAAAGTGCGTGGCAAAGTCCAGGTTGAAGATCTGAAGGGCGGTCGCCAAGCAATAATCATAACCGAAATTCCGTTTAACGTAAATCGAGCAGAGCTCGTTAGTCAAATTGCTGAGCTCGTGAATAATAAAGTGATCACTGACATAAGCGACGTGCGTGATGAAAGTGATGTTCATACTCGCGTAGTCGTCGAACTCAAGCGAGATGCTATTCCAAAAATCATCATAAACAATCTCTACAATCTAACCGCACTGCAGTCCGCTTTTGCAGTGAACATGCTAGCTATCGATCGAGGCAGACCACGGACTTTAAACCTAAAAGATATTCTTGTCTGCTATATTGAACATCGGCGTGAAGTGGTGTTGCGCCGGACTCGATATCAGCTTCGTAAAGCTGAAGAGCGTGCTGAGCAGCTTGAGGCTTATCTGCTGGCACTCGCTAATCTTGATGAGTTTATTAAGATTATTCGCTCAGCTAAAGACCGGTCTGAGGCCAAGGATAAGCTCAAAGCGTTTCGCTTTCCCACAACACTAGTGAAAAAGATTGGTATCGCCGTAGATAATAATCCACGAATAGCTCAAGAGGCATATGTATTAAGCGATCGTCAACTAGACGCGATACTTGAACTTCGTCTATACCAACTCACCGGACTAGAGCATGACAAAGTGACTGGTGAATATGAGGAGCTTCTTAAAACAATCGCTGATTTGCTAGATATATTACGCAAAGAATCGCGAGTCCTTTCGATTATCAAAGATGAGCTGCAAACAATTAAATCTAAATACGGAAATCCTCGCCGAACGGCTATTGTCGCAGATGAAGGAGAAATGCAAATCGAAGATTTAGTGGCGAATGAAGGGGTGATCATTACCTTAACCCATAAAGGACTGATCAAACGAACGGAAATTTCAGCTTTTCGTTCACAAAAGCGCGGTGGTCGCGGCGTGATTGGAGCGGCTGCAGAAGAAGGTGAAAAGGCAGAGGAGAGTGATTTCGTTGAACATCTTTTTACTGCGTCCACACACGATTATTTGATGTTTTTCACGAATACTGGACGAGTCTATGTAGAGCGCGTTTACGAAATCCCAGAAATGAGCCGGACAGCTAAGGGAAGAAACATTGCGAATGTGCTTGAGTTGCGCCCCGACGAAAAGATTGCCACAATGATACGGATCGAATACCGACGCAATCAAAGGAATGAGGATGTGACTTGGGAGGGTAACCGGTATTTGTTCTTTGCTACTAAATTAGGCACCGTTAAGAAAACTGCGTTGCAGGACTTTGCCAACGTTCACAAAGGAGGAATTATCGCAATTTCGATCAAGCCAGAGGATTCTCTCATTGGCGTCCGCTTGACATCAGGGGGCGACGATATCGTGCTCATCACGCGCGAAGGGATGAGCATTCGCTTTCCCGAGAGTGATGTCCGCTGCATGGGACGGCAAGCAGCAGGTGTTAAGGGCATAGAGCTTGAAGGGGACGACCGTGTAGTCTCAGTAGACATCGTGAACCCTGATGCTCAGTTACTCGTAGCTGGAGAAAATGGGATCGGAAAACGAACTGCATTCGAGGAATACAGCAGCCAAAATCGCGGCGGAAAAGGAATCATCACCATGAAGACTACTGAGAAAACGGGTAAAGTCATCGGTGCACTGTCTGTATCAGAGAAAGATGAGGTAATGCTGATAACGGAGAAAGGTATCATGGTCCGGACACGCGTGGCTGAGATACGCGAGGCGGGGCGCAATACACAAGGGGTGAAACTCATCAATCTCGAGCCAGGAGATAAGCTCCTTGCCATGGCACCGGTAATCAATGAAAAGGAATCAGAAGAGGAGCGGGAAAATACATTGCCCGGCGTTTCCGATGAATAGGCCATGGAATTGATTCACCATTTCTTAAGTGAATCTCCGCTGCTGCGCCTATTCATCGTCGTAGGCCTAGGATATTTGCTTGGGGAAATCAAACTCGGTGGAGGGTTTCGGCTGGGTGTTGCAGCGGTGCTTTTTGTGGGATTGGCTTTTGGCGCGATCAATCCCGCTTATGCTTTACCAACAGAGATCGGAATGCTGGGCTTAGTGCTGTTTGTCTATTGTCTGGGCTTGGAAGCAGCACCCAATTTTATTCAGTCGTTTAAGCGCAACGGCTTGATGCCGAATTTAGTCGTCTTAGTTGTTTTGTGCACGGTAAGTGGATTGATTTATTTATTAAGCCGCCATCTGCATTTGCCTTCTTCGTTGATGAGCGGAGTTTTTTGTGGAGCAGTCACCAATACAGCGGCTCTGGCTACTGTTAGTGAGTTGATCCAACGAAGCACAACGGATAAGCAGCTAGCCAATCTAGTCGTGATTGGATATGGTTTGGCGTATCCGTTTGCAGTAGTGGTGACCTTGGGATTGTTTCAGTGCGTCATCCTAATCAGCAAGCCCCAAGCATCGGGGCAATCCGTTGTGAACCCATACAATCCTCCTCATCCAATTTTAATCGAACGGAAACAATCTGATGGATCTGATTGGACACCCGACGCCATCCACAAGAAATTTGGGTTAATCGTGACTCGTGTAGAGTTGCCTGGAGGAATGAGGACTTTGGCTAAGGATGATCTGGCTTTGCCACCTGGAACAGTTGCTGTGATGGTTGGGAAAGACGCACAGATTCATAAGGCACTACCAGAGCTGGGCTCTTTTACGGAGAACACGCTGGACACAGAAATGGAAGGCTTCCAAGCACATCGTTATTTTGTCTCCAATCCAAAAATTGTCGGAGTGCCACTTCAATCGCTGCGATTGGATCTGAAGGGCATTGTAATCACGCGCGTCAGACGTGGAGATACAGATATACCAGTGACTGACAATTTGACGCTGCAACTCGGTGATCGAGTGCGTGCCGTCACATATCATGAAAAGGAGCCAGAGGTGCGAAAGTTCTTTGGCAACTCGTTGCAAAGCCTCACTGAGACAGGCTATCTGAGCTTCGGTCTAGGGATTGCAGCAGGAATCTTGCTGGGATTAATTCCGTTTCCAATCCCAGGCTTACCAGAGCCGGTTCGGCTAGGGATTGCGGGGGGGCCGCTCATTATCGCCTTGATACTGGGAAGATTAGGAAGAACCGGGCCATTGATATGGAATATACCGTTGACTGCGAATTTTGCTCTTCGGCAACTTGGGATTCTTTTTTTCTTAGCCACAGTAGGCAGCCGAGCTGGGAAAGGGTTTATTGATATATTTCTCTCCTCTGGGCTTCCCTTAATCATTGGGACGGTGGGGATTGTAATCGTAGGGTATTTTCTTCTATTTACGCTTTTGTGGGCTGCTGGGGAGCGGAATCCAGCTCGAATGTTGGGAATAGCTTCTGCTTATCAGACGCAGCCAGCAGCTTTAGCTTTTGCAGAGTCACGTGTTGATCGTAGCGAGCTTAACACTGCCTATGCGAGTGTATACCCTTTATCATTGATCACAAAAATTATTCTTGCGCAAATAATCTTTATTTTCCTTGGCTGATGGTAGAGTGACAGAATGAATGAGGTTGATGGTTTGTTGCGTCCTCTCCTATTGAATGCATTTCCGTGGTTACATCTAGAATCTTGGTTTTATGCTGAGTCCTACTGGTGGACTTTTTTTGGGTTGCTGGGTAACGGAATATTTGCCTCGCGCTTTATCATTCAATGGATTATCTCAGAGAAAAAGAAACAGGTCGTCATCCCTCCTATTTTTTGGCATTTGAGCTTTTGGGGAAGTATAATTCTTTTAATCTACTTTATTCGATTGGATAAATTACCTCCGATCCTGGGCACATGTTTTTTGCCTATCCTATATGGACGCAATCTAATCTTGCTTTACCGCAAAAAAAGTCACAAGAGCGAAGACGAAAGCAGTGACGTATTGATCCCATGAAGACCGAGGGTATTTCATTAAAAAAAATCCCCCGCCATGTGGCCATCATAATGGATGGGAACGGACGTTGGGCGAAGGAACGAGGTCTACCCCGTATCCAAGGACATCGTACGGGAGCTGAGTCCGTGAGAGAAGTGGTCAAAACCGCGGCTGAGTTGGGCATACAATTTATCACCCTCTATGCTTTTTCTGCAGAAAATTGGCATCGTCCGGCTAGTGAAATTAAAGCGCTCATGGAATTATTGAAAAAATTCTTAAGAGATGAAATATCAGAATTGAACCGCTCTAACATTCGCCTCCAGGCTATAGGTCGATTAAAGGATCTCCCTTCAGAGGTTCAGAAACAACTTCATCGCACGATTCAAGCCACGCAAAAAAATAATGGTCTTACTTTAATTTTAGCCCTTAGTTACTCTGGACGCCAGGAAATCATTGATGCGGTGCAATCCATTTTGACGGAGATCCGTCTCGGGCATTTAGATCCTGCACAAGTTGACGAAAACATATTTCAGCATCATCTCTATACTCGTTATTATCCTGATCCAGATCTCCTCATCCGCACCAGTGGAGAGATGCGACTAAGCAACTTCCTGCTTTGGCAGGTTTCCTATACCGAACTTTATGTTACACCGTGCCTTTGGCCAGATTTTAGGCGCGAAGAGTTTCTTAAAGCCATAGAGGACTATTCAAAACGTCAACGGCGGTTCGGGCGAATCAATCCATAGTGCTGAGATTATTCTCGTCTCCGGCGTATTTCGCGATCTGAGGGAGGTTCTATACGATTAGCTGGCGATTCTGGCCTTTTAACTCTTCTTCCAGGCAGCTCCACAGTATCTTTAACGGGAGCATCAGTAGAAAAACCACTTTCTTTTCGGGCCTGGAAAATCTCTGCATAAATCGAGTCGGGATTTAAGTAAAGTTCACCTGAATAGACTTCTCCCAAGATACGACCAGTTGCGCGATAATGTTTCATGATTTTTTGATTGCGCATCTCCACTCTTTTCTGAGATTCGATGATATTTGCATAATTAATCGTAAATTGATCTCTTTCGTTCTGTGCACGTGTTCCACGTAAAGCTCGGGTCTCCCTCTCTCTTTTTCTAAACTCATCCTCTAAGGCCAAAACATTCACATTTGGGCCTACCGCCTTAATTGCAGTATATACAAAATTCGATGAGTAACTCGATGAACTCGAAGCTGAGCTCGACGAACTCGATGAGCTGGAAGAGTAGGAACTAGATTGACTGGAATAATAATAAGATGCACTCGAGGAATAGACAGATGTGAGATATTGAGTCGTATAAATATTTGAAGAATTTGAATTAGACGAGAAATTCAGAACTGAACTATTATACCAAGAGCTGCTTGCACTCGCACTCATGCTTTGACTAGTGCTAATACTTTGACTTAATTGATTAGAGTATTGATTTCCAGAACTCGAGAAACTAATAGACTGACTGATGCTCTGAGACATGCTATTACTAGCATTTTGAGATAGACCTTGAGATAAAGATTGACTCTGAGAAATGCTCTGACTTTGGCTTACACTAATACTATTGCTCAAGCTATTGCTGGCGCTTTGACTAATACTCACGCTCATACTTTGATTCAAGCTCGAACTATTGAAAGAGCTATTATTAAAACTATTACTCACGCTCTGACTCATACTAACATTCTGAGACACAGAAATAGAAAAACTTGCACTCTGGCTTGCATTTATGCTGGTTCCATTTAAACTCGCACTAAAGCTTACGCTAGAGCTGTAGCTTGAACTATAGCTAGAACTGTATTGACTCGAACTAAGGTTGACTGAATTACTATTTGAAGAGCTATTATACAAACTAGAACTGTTGTATACTGAAACGCTATTACCAGAACTACTCGAGCTGTTATAAGCACTAGAACTGTTAAACAAATTTTGTGAGGCACTTGCACTTACACTACTAGCTGTATTTTTATAATTCACTTGTCCTGGTTGGGAGCCTGAGCCAGGGGACCAGTCTGGCATATTTTCAGCGGGTTGGTAAGCCCCAGCGGTCGCACGATATTCACTAGGCTGATTTACCGCTCCTTGCATCGCTACAATATTCCCCAACGTCGTCCCACCAGCCTCATCAGCAAATATCCTCACCTTTCCACTCCCAATCCCTCCACCCGCTTGCACTGTCCCCTGATTCAAAAATACAGCCCCAGCAGCTACACTCGGTGATTGTTCCCCCACCACTAACGTCACTCGTCCTGTCCCGCTTAACTGACTCCCCACCACTACCCCACTCTGTATCGTCATATCATCGTTAGCTATAGCTAAAAAATGTCCCCCAGCTATCGCCCCCTTACTAAATATCATATCCGCATCATTCACATTCAATGCCCCATCCGTCCCATCACTCCGACCTGCCAATAAAGTTATCGAACCATTAGCCTGTATTGCATTAGGCCCGTTTGTATTCTGATCCCCTATCTTTAAGCTCTTGCCCCCATTCTGCCCAATGTATATGTTCCCATTCCCCGTCTTGGCGTTGCTTATACTTACCACACTGCTGCTTGGCCCCACCGCTGTATTCACAACCCTTATATCCCCATTGACCGTATTCATATCCATCGCCTCACTCACCTCTACCCCTATCGTGTTCTGTATCCCTGCACCCGTTATCCCTTGCTGTGAATCAAGGGTAAGCAGATTTGCTTTAAGCTTTCCTGCGGCCCCTCCTTGAATTGATCCACTTGTTGCTTGGATATAGAGAAGATCTCCTCCAGGTTTAGGGGCGCTCAACGTCGAATTTACTGTAACATTATTTCCTATAACAACCACAGTCCCATTACCGACGTGGACGGGGGCATTGATGATCACATTTCCGACCCCATCATTATAAGGCATCATATCAGCCCAAAAAATCAGCCCATTACCCATCAATACCGTATCATTATTCGTCACCGCCGCATTCACAACGATGTCATTCCCAGCGTTTATTATCAACCCACTTGCGCTATTCCACGTCACCGGCGCATTTATCGTCACATCATTCTGTGCCTTCAACGTCACTGTGTTCGTCGCCAGCAAATTCGATAACGTTACTGCCCCTAACTGCGTCACCCCAATGTCCTCGTTAAAATCCCAATCATTATTCGATAACCCTCCCGGCAAAGGTGTCGTCCCTGCCACTATGTTAATATCCACCGGATCTAACAAAAACTCACCCCTATCTCCACTCCTCGCCGCCGTGCGCACCTCACCCCCCATCACCACCTCCCCCTTCGACGATAGCTCTACTCTCCCCCCTTTCACCCTCTCTCCATATCGCTCTCCATCCCCCCCCATCGCATCCACCACACCATAATGCACCGCAGCTCGGTCCCCCCATATCACCACCTTACCCCCATCCCCCCTCTCCCCTCCCATCGCCTCTATCCGTGCCCCCGCCTCTATCCACACTATCCTCGCATTCCTCTCCCTTTGCCCTCTCTCTAACTTGATCTCCCCCCCCTCCCAATCCCCTCCTATCAAAATCTCCCCACCCCCTAGCTCCCCACTCGCTTTCACCTCTGCTCCCCCCTCTACCCTCACCCTCTCACCCAACAACACTACTTCTCCTCCTCTACCTCTTAGCGACGATGAATCTACCTCCCCCCTCACCCTCACATCCCCCTCTCCCGCTACCACCTCAATACGCCTCCCCCTCACCTCCCCTGCTAACTCCACATTCCCCTGCACTACCCCCACCTCTACCTCCCCCTCATATCCCTCATCCCCACCTATACCCAATAGCTTTCCCTCCTCCCCTAACCTCATCGCTAGTGCATACGGATTGCCCACAGCCTCCACTTGCACTCCCAACGCCTCGATCCTCCCCCTTATATCCACACCGCCCCCACCCTCCCCTCTCCCCATACTCCGTATATAAGCCCCCCCTCCCCCTTCCGGCTTCACATACACCTCATAACCCCTCCCCCCTCCTCCCACCTCCACCCGCCCATGCCTCGCCCTTATCTCACTCCCCTCACCCATTTCCACCTCATGCCCCAATATCACAAACCGCTCCCCTCCTACTTCCACCCTACCCCTCACCTCCACCTTACCCAACCCCCTACTCTCAAACTCCATCCTCCCCCCTCTCATAAACACCTCGTCACTCACCTCCATCGTGCTCAACATCCCCCCCATCACTCGTATCTCCCCCCCCTTCCCCACCACTATCCCACTCGGATTAATCAAATACACCTCCCCATTGCTCGACAATAATCCCTCTATTACACTCACCTCACCCCCCACCACCCGATTCAATACCGCTCCCCCTCCCTCCGGAAACTTAAAACTCACCTCCCGCCCCTCCCCTATACTAAAACTCTCCCAACTCATCACCGCACGCCTACCATAACTCTCCACCTCCATCCTCCCATCGCTCACCCTGATCTCTCCCGATCCTATCCTAAACCCCCCCCCTTCCGGAAGTCCATCCCCACGAGCCACACCCAATCCCACAACCACCATTACCCAAAAAAAAACAACCACCCCTCCCACATCGCACCTAAACCCTATCCACCTATTTAAGCGAATCATATACCCCCAGCCCCTAGCACCCCCCATGCCAAATCCTAATTCCAACCACTTATAAAGAATAAAAAAAATTTTTAATCAACATCTAAACCTGTAAAATCAGGCATTATTTACATCAAAGCCCCACCTAATAGGAAATTTTTGAAACTATACCCACATTCCTCACACCACCCATCAATCAAGTTCCCGAGTCCCCCAACATTCACGCATGCACACTTATTCTTCCCATCAATTCTTCCAAACACACTCCCACCCCGCCCATAAAACCACCCAAATAACTCTGCCCACCCCAAAATCATCCCCTTGTCCATCATCCTCCAGATTCTCCTCATCACCCCCCACATCAACTCAACTATCACCACACCAAAAAGACTATAAGACCAAACCGTATCGCCAGCCACCCCGGGAGCAGCTCTATTTCCACACTATCTATACATATCGCACCACAACCTCTTATATATAAATTGCCACAAAGTCAACTCTACAAATTCCAACCGCCAGAATCCAGATTCTAAAATAATCTATAATAACCCAACAAAAAAGGCTTTCATCCGAAACACCTATTCCACACTTCCACATCCCCAAGCCAACAAAACTTTCTTACCCTAATCTATACTCACATCTGATATTTTATTACCAACCTACAGCTACTCACTCAATGAAGAGCAACGAAACCCAAGAGAAAATCTCCCAGCACCTCGTAGAGATCCGCCAATCTATCAAAATCTATATCCAAGACACGCATAAAATCTAAATAGCTCAAAACTCTATCTTCTAAAATTCTCACATCCACCCCAGCATAATAATCTCGCCCCAAAACATCTATCAACATTTTCTATAACAGAAAATAAACCGTCTATAGACACACAAAACAAAGCACAAATCTGCAGCCATCCCCTAAACTCTATCATCCTCATCACGAGAACAATAGCACCTGCCACTATCACTTTCCATAAATTATATCCCTATTCAAAACTCTCATAGAAAACCACTCAAGTTAATCTCTCCTCTCCGGTATCCCACATCACAACTCAAACTCATCCTCCTCTATATCCATAACAATTTTCCAAAACATCGATGAACACCAAACAACACACCCCACAAGGCACCGTGGAAATTTCCAAGCCCACACCCCAACCCCATACATTCAATCAATCTGAGAAATGTCAGAAAAGCGGCACCGTTGGCAAAACGCACTCCATAAAAATTAACCAAGTTCCACCCCTCACCACAAACTCATCCCACGCCCTCGCGTCGAAGGAATTTCCCACAGCACACACAAAATCCCAGCTTCGCTTCTCCCCTCACGCCCTTCAAAAACTCCGCCCCACTCCCTCAAGCCCTCATCCTCACCCACGGCCACTTCGACCACATCACCGACGCCGCAGCCATTGCCGAAACCTACCACTGCCCCATCTACATCCATCCCGCCGACCAATTCATGATCGAAAACCCCTCCATCTTCACCCTCTGGGGT